>NZ_CP034832.1:0-211458 GCF_004010755.1 Salmonella sp. SSDFZ69
ATGACTAAAGAGAAAGATACTGAGCAGCAGGACCTGGTCACCAGGGCTTTCTCTGTTAGAGAGAAAGAATCAGGTAAAGACATCATTTTGCGTCCTAACAGCAACCGTACGGTGCAGTCTATTGCTTTGATGCGGCTCGGGCTGTTCGTCCCATCACCAAAGAGTGTGGGGCGTCAAAATCGGGAATATAAAACGGTTGGCTTTGACGCAACGAAAGAGTTACAGACGCTCTCTTTAATGGAGAGCGAGGGGTTCACCAATATTTCAATTGTCGGTGAGCGTCTTAATATGTCAGTAGATTTTAAGACGTGGATGGGCATCATTCGAACCTATGCCAATCATCCGGTTAACAATGACACGATAAGCTTAAAATTCACTGAATTCCTCAAGCTATGTACGCCTGAAAATTATCGCTCATCTACAGCGTCCAGAAAACGTATAGACGCCTCCTTACGCAGGTTAGCATCCGTTACCTTGTCGTTCACCAGTAATAACTCGTCCAAAGTCTATACAACGCATCTGGTACAGTCTGCCCTGTTAGACCCGGAATCAGATCAGGTTGTCCTTCAGGTTGATCCTAAGATTTTCGAGCTCTATCAATACGATCATAAGGTTTTGATGCAGCTGAAGGCAATTAAGGAGTTGGCCAAGAAGGAAAGCGCCCAGGCTCTCTATACGTTCATAGAGTCATTACCGCCAAATCCTATACCGATATCCCTTACTCGGCTGAAAAATCGTCTGAACCTCAAAACACGAGCAAATAGTCAGAATGCTACCGTGAGAAAGGCTCTTGAAGAGTTGGCATCGATAGGATACCTCAAGTACACCGAAATTAAGAAAGACGGAAAAGTATACTTCCAGATTCATAAGCGGGATCCCGATCTGAATTTGAACAATACTCAGCCTCCTTTAGAAGTGGTTGAAGATGAAGAAGAGAACTCAGGGTCTTCTGTTTTAGAAGGTGAGTTATGCCCACCAGCTGACCCGATTGACGGCGATGATGTTCTTACCGTCCATGATTTAACCGCTGAAGAACTGCGCTATATTCGTAGTCTTCGAAGCCAGAAAAAGAACAGCAACGCCAGCTAAAGTTAACCCGGCGGTTTAGGCTCCGGGTGCTAAATTACTTCTTCGATTTTCGTTAGTCCCAGCCCGCTCTTTCACGTCAACGGTAATGAGTCAAAAGTCATTACCGTTGTCATTGTTCTCTACCACCCTATGTAGATCGAGATTGCGAAATTCAACGCTTTCTCCTGAGTCACCTGTTAACACCCGGTTTCTACGCTTTACTTCATTGGCCAGTACATCCAACGGAAAATATCGTAACGGGGTGACAATGGCAGTGAGTTGACCCACTCACTACCATCGACATTCAAATCCCGGCTTCTCTGGTAGCTATAGTGACAATGGTAATGATGTGTACCTTACTGGCATTGTCATTGTCCTCCGAGTGTGCGTTCAGCTTTGGGAGGACACCGGAACTTAATGCGGCGAGTCACGGCCATTGTGAATCTCGATTGGATTGGCGAATACGGCTTCCGGTTGGGCCAGATGTCAATGGTTATGCTTCATCCAGCTCATTACTGTAGTCATTGCCGTTCAGTTGAGCTGATGCTCCTCTCATTCTATATGGCGACAACGGTAGTGAGCCCAGAAAGTGACTACCGTTGTCATGGCCGTCCAGTAGAGCGGGTCAACCTCTTAACTCACAGGGTGACAACGGTATTGAGCCCAGAAAGTCACTACCGTTGTCATGGCCGTCTGGTTAAGCAGATCATCCTCTCAATTCACAGGGTGACAATGGTAGTGAGCCTATTAAGTCATTACCGTTGTCATTGCCATCCAGAAGAGCGGATGATCCTCTCAATTCATACGGCGACAATGGCAGTGAGCCCAGCAAGTCACTTCCGTTGTCATAGCCTTCCAGAAGAGCAGATGAGCCTCTTAATTAACAGGGTGACAACGGTAGTGAGCTCATTAAGTCATTACCATTGTCATGGACGTACAGCTGAGCTGCTCATCCTCTCAATTCACACACCGACAATGGTAGTGAGCTATTAAAGTCACTACCATTGTCATATACGTCCAGTTAAGTGGACCATCCTCTCAATACACACGGTGACAACGGTAGTGAGCCATTAGAATCACTACCGTTGTCATTGCTTTTCAGGTGCACTGATAAGGCTCTCAATAGACACGACGACAATGGCAGTGAGCAATTAGAGTCACTACCGTTGTCATTGCTTTCAGCTGAGCTGATAAGGTACGTCATTTACACGATGACAATGGCAGTGAGCCAATCGAGTCACTACCGTTGTTAATGCCGACCAACCGAGGGAAGGGTCCGCTCAAAGAACTGAGTGACAACAGTAGTGAGATCATCCAATCACTACCATTGTCAGCTTAAACCTGTAGGACGAAGAGGCTTGTCCGATAAAATGACGACAATGGAAATGAGCCTATCCATCACTACCACTGTCATTAAAGTCCAGCGGTTCAACGTTAATCAGTAGCTCCGGATGACAATGGTTGTGAGTCAGGCAATTCCCAAGCATTAGGTGACAGCAGCGTAACACCTCTAAGCTCACTTCTGTTGTCAGGGGTTAGGGTATTGAGTCTCTACCGTCGTCAGTGTTTCTGAGACACCAGTATTGCAGATCACTACAATTGTCACTTAAATATCGACGGGGGAGTAGATGCAAGTGACTGGCTAACCAGTACCAGTTTAGATTCAAAACGATCCCATCTTTGTGGATGCGCTTGAGTAAGCTCGTATGACGATATGTCAGAGAAGTGACAACAGGTGTGAGTTGCCGGACTCACTCCCGTTGTCATCCCCGGTTGAAGGAAGAGAATCCCCGGGGCTGTATATTTACCAGGTATCCTTACTCAAGGGGTTCGACACTCACTCCCATTGTCGTAATCAACGAGTATGCATTGTCTTTTGAAAGCATCGCTGGAAACGTACGATTAAAGTAACTTTTCTTTCGGTTCTTCCTTGCGAATCTCTGAAGACGTACTGGCTGATCGGAGTCGAGGAGGGCAGTAAAATTGAAGCCGTCAGTTTTACTGTCGGCTCCGGGTAGTTACTTCAACTCGTCGATCTGAATCATGAATTCTGAGGTGCCAACTTTCCCATTTTCGGAAGGATAAACGGGTAACAGAAGATTATCCCCCTGGCCCATATCTATTTGCACCTCAACTGACTCGCCTGGAGCCGCCTGTGCCCCATTAAATTTAATACCGAAGGCTGCATCCTTCCGCACAGTCAGCGTTGCGTTCTGGACCCCTTTAGCAATTTCTCCATTTGTCTTACGCAGAACGTTAGTGGACAGGTACGCAAGTGGTACGCCATCTGTCGTTTTGAGAGGTGAACTGACCGACAATGTGCGTAGATTATGTAACTGCACAAGGTTATTCGGTAGATAACTGAACTTCTGAGTATAGGTTTTGGTATTCGACTGACTATCGGCAACTGTTACGCTAATTGAATAATTTTCAGATGGTTCGAAATTTGGGAACAGCCTCGGATACTCAGGCATGTATGTATCTTTGCCTGCCGGTGACCACGTAAGCTCAACGTTATCAGCTGTGGGGCCACCTACGAGCTGAAGACGGGTTATCCTCGGGGTTGTCAGATTATCTGCCAGAGCGATCCTGAGGTTCTCCAGGCCGTACACTACCGTATCGTCTTTTACCGGCTTTCCGTCGAATGTTATGGCCACTGTCGGAGGAGTGTTATCCAGAGCAATTTCTCCGAAAGTTTTATTGGTCTGGTTCTGGAAGAAGTCCCTGATGTTGACCTCAACGTTGTATTTTCCTTCAGACTGACGGGATAAATCATAAGCAATCGTGTAGTTACCTGAGATACGAGATTTGATTACGCCTGTTGGTGACATCCGGGTACCGGTGTTCTTATCGGAAAGATAAAATTCCCTCAATGAGACCGAGTCGAACCAGTTACCATCGCCTTCAAGTGACGCCAGTACATCCAGCTGCTTGTTAGTCTCGTCATATGATATCGAGTTTATTACCGGCAGTTGTTTATTGTTCCAGCGTGTCATAATCCATTGCTCAGACCGCAAAATGGGATTGCTGATGCTGCGAACGAAGTAAAGGATTCTATTGTAGCCCTGGGTACCCAAGGCCATATCAAACGTCTCAGGCGCTTCACACGAGGTTTTTCCTGCCGGAATGGTGCAGGTCGCCTTACCGCCGATCTCCTGTGCAAAGGGCCGGGCTTCAACGTTAAAACGAAGTCGGGAAATTTTAATTGGCAGTCGTGATGAAGCCACACTCTCAAAATCCTTCCACTTAACCCAGTTCCCCTTATCATCGAGGAAATCTACCCAGGTACCCGCAAATGCAGGCGTTTGGTTTGCAGATGGGTTTAGAACGAGGCTGTATGACGGATAATACCCTCCCCACTGGCCAAAGTTCGCCATACGAGCCATATCCCCATTAATTGAGCCATAGGGAAGAGTCATTTCAACATAAGCATAAGTGCTGTCTACAGCTATCTCTTTGGGGGCGGAATATTGATTGATGAACTGAAGCCCACCTTCTGAATAAGCACGGTAGTTAGATTTTGGGATCCGGTAGACTAATCGAATAGGGTTTTCGTTAACGACCATACCGGCTTTGTAAGCCGGATAATTAGAAACCCCGGGTACGACGCTGGAAGACGTATTTGGATCATGAACGGCCCACAGTGTCATCTCACCCAGCGTGTTGTCGTAGCGAAATTTTTGAGTTGGCAGCGTTCGGCTATTACCTGCGTTATCGAAGATAACAACTTTTGCAGTAAAGTCTTCATCCAGGTTGCTGTCTGGTATTCCGGTTCCCTTAACTGAATTCTTAGAGTAAGTGTGGTACATCTTTTGGCCGGATACGTCATACTGCATCTGTGTAGTGCTGTAGAGGCTACCGTCCTGCCTGTAAATATATATTAGGCCCTTATCAATACCATTTGCATCACTTACGCCCGAAGAGGTGAAGTCATACTGCCCCGTTGCCTCTAATCCAAGCTTCCACACGTCACCAGCGGTAGAGCCAGAACCAGTATTAGCGGTAAGAGCATTTGCCGCTGGAGGGGTGACATCAATTAGCCAGTTATAGTTATAGGTCGCTACAGGCTTCTGATTGAGATCTAACACGTTTATCTGAACGACAAATTTGCCTTCACCCAAAGCAGGCAAAGTTACTTTTTTGCCGTAGAACTCACTACCGTCAGCAGCTGTTAGTCGGTCTGATACACCCGTCCGTGTAGTCGTAGTATTAAGAATGACAGTTCCAGTGTCTTTCGTGACTTTGACATTAACGAAACGATCAAGACCTGAAATAAGTGTCAAAGTTACCGGTGATGCCGGATTAAGCATAAGACGAGAAGACGGGGCGTGGATCTCAATACCGTTCGTGTCCTTAAAGGCCGATTCATATATCTGAGCTGGGGCCTGAACAGACATACCGAGTCCGGCTACAGCAGTAATAAAAGCGAGATGTTTCATTCTTATTCCCCTTTAGGTTTGGTGTTATTTTAAGCTTTTCCTAAAGGTCACTATGTTCGTAAAAGTATAAAAAACTTCTCCATATGGTGCTCGAAATTACAAATCTATAATTTGCCTTTCGACAAACCTTATTGTGCGTTCAGGACGTAAATCTTTCTTTTTGGAATTACATCTGACATTGCTGTGGTATCCAAACTGGCAACGATTGCAAAACTTATAACATTAGCCTGAAACTATCGGCATCCACATATCGCATTAAGTGATGCTTTTACTTTGTGTAAAAAAGAATCAGGATAAATTAGGTATGACAGATATAAATGCGTTAACGGACGGCATATATGAATCAAAACCTGGCGGTATTACGCCACCAGTCGAGAGGGGAGTGAACCTCAGTCAGTACGTCTACCTTCGTTCCGCAAGGCGCTTCTTGTTGTGAATTACAAACTGCCCTGGCGAGAACTGCATCATTTCACCCCCAGCAACACACGTGCCTCTTCAACGGTTTGCCACGAAGGCATTGCTACGCCAGATTGACTGCCGTTGCCTCTGCGCTCACCGGTGTCACATTCTACATAAAGACGCATCAGCATCGCTTCTATTTCAGCGGCCCGGCTATTATCCATTACCAGTTCTGCTGCGCGTCGTAGCTGTTCTGGAATGTCATTCCACATTCCCGCACCACTTCTGTCTTTGTTAGTGAGCAAGTCTTCAATAGCAGATGAAGCCATGTTAAGCAGGTCAGCCGAAACTAAAGGCATCGGCGGGGCGGTATAGAGGATTCGACGTCTTCCGCGTCTGTCTGGATCGTATTTATCATAAAAAGCTTTGTTCACATCTTCCCAGTGCCACTGAAGTTGCCCGGTTGCGTCATGGTGGCAAAACTCGCACTGATAAACAGGCGCAATCGACATAACTGCCTTTCCAATACGTGCCAGTACAGCAACTTCGTCAGCTCTAAGACTCATTGCTTCGCTTGGGTTACTACCCTCGGAAAATTCCAAAATTTGTTCAATACGTTCTGGTGTGAAAGTGGTCATAGGCTTTGAAAACATATTTTTTCCAGTTGTGCTTACCATATCATCAGGCCTTAAGAGCGTTAGCGAATAATTAACAGGTCAGGACCAAAACTAAATCCTTCCCCCATACGGTCTTCATGACGGGAGACATATGCCTTACCGTATTTCTCCAGATCCTGTAAGCGATCTTTTGCCAGATTCCACGAGTATTCCTGGCCCCACACGGGTCCGTCACGCCCGTCAAAGCGGTCAGGTTTACAATTTGCTTTCAGAAGTGCGTAGACATGCTCCAGCGTGGGTAGCTGCAAAGCACTATTAGCCTGAGAAACGGCAGTATGCGTCATTTCTGTTCACTCTTTATTGATTTAGTCAGTTAAGCCGGTCAGGTAACTTTAACCGGCTACTCGTATTAAGATTTCTTTCCGGTTGCTTGTCAGTTAGCGGCGAAGATCAATTTCAAGGCGGGCTGTTTTGACCTTTGTTCCGGACTCCCTAAATGTATCATCCGGAAGAGGCGAAATTTGTCCGCCAAGTTGTTTGACTCGCTCCCTGAGCGCTTTTGTCAGTGTGTCTTCCCGGAACAATACCCCAGCTGACAGAATGGCCTGTAAGCGACCTCGCTTAGCGAGCATTGCGATGGCATGCATGACATGTTTAACGTCAGAGCGTTTAAGGAATGGTGGATTCATAACGATAACATCAAAAGTTTCATCGGGCTGGTACCCAAGAAAGTCGGTATGCACCAGCTCGGCCCCTGTGCTAAGGACACTATCGTTCTTCACTGCAAGGAATCGCTCATCGTTCAATTCGATCCCGGTAATCAATGCATCCGGAGCCGCCAGTTTTAAGGCTTTCAGAATGCGGCCATCACCAAACTCAGGCTCCAGAACACGTTCCCCGGCAGCTGGTTCAGCGCGTAGAACCATATCTGTGACTAAATTCTCAGGGGTAGGGAAGAAATTGAACAAATCACGTGGGATGTCGACCGAACCTGTCAGAATGATTTGCTCGATACGCTCAGCTGCATCCGCCGTAAAAATATGTGCCTGCTCTTTTCGGTTCCATTTGCCACCGGCAGCTTCCAGCACTTTGTTTGTCTTAACATAAATGCTGCGGTCGAGCTGGTCGGCCAGGAAAAGAAAGTTCCCTTCAGCACGGCAGCGAGATAAGACGTTCAGAACTTCAGTTGAGATTTGCATTAAAACTCCATTAAGAGGATTTACCCGCCTGGCGGCAGCGGGTTGGTTACTTAAACAGGACAATTCAGATTTGGCCTTGGTTAGTCGGCAGACAACAGCAGGGATGGGCTGTTATAAGCGAAGCGGTCAACGGGAGCCTTCTCAAATCGCTGACCGCTTGCATCAGGGGTCAGAACGAGTCCGTTATGGGCGCAATGAATGTGGAGCAACATATCCCCGCCGGTGTTGATGTGTAAGGCAGGCACACCCTGATCGATTTCGAACATGACACCAAAACAGGGGTTACCTTCCTTGTTAACAACTTCACAGTGGATGTTATGTTGGCCGGTAACGCTGACCTGATAGGCCTGACTGTCCTCTTCTCTCAGTGTTTCCTCCTCCAGGCGCCAGTCCTGAAGTGTGAGGCTAATTTCAGGGGTATCATGCTCCTTCTGAAGAGCCTGGATACCTTTACGGAACAGCTGCATCATTTCATGAGTAAGGCAGTCTTCCTCAGCTCCAAAATGTTCTTTCCAGCCTTCAGGATCTGCATACATCCAGACGTTTTTAGCGAGCGAAGGTAAGGAAGCATCAGGCTCTACAAGGAGGTGAGGGATGCTCTCTTTGATTCCGAGATAACGTACTGGCTGGCCGTTAAGCGGTAACCCATCCGGCACTGTAACTTCAGCTCCTGGCAAGACGACGCTGTTTACCAGACCTCCACAATGTTCTGCCACCACCCGGCCTAAATCTGCCATAAACATCCGATGCTTTTCTGGTGAGTCCAGCTCACCAAGGAGTTCAGGTTTAAGCAGTAAACCGGTAATAATCTCAGTCAGTTCACGAGGAGATACTAATTTATACATTTTGTTTTCCTTTTCTGTGTTGGCTTTATATTAACAATCCAGATGCACGAGCTAATAACCTCCAGACAACTTTTTCAAAAATTATATACTTAAAGCAGGGGCTAATATGCGCAAGAAATGAATTTAGGAAGGATGGCTTCAAATTTAACTTTTTGGTTTTTTATTTTAGACGGACTTTAAAATAGCATCGCTGGTAAAATAATAAACATGGTTTATTTTTTGTTTGTATTGACAATCAAATGGGTAAAAATTAATTTACTTACATGGCGTATATTTAATGCCACCGTCCCGGCGGCACCGGGCATAAAAGGAAAACCATCTTGAAACCAATGCTCAAAAAAGATTTTTTTTCAGCTATTGAAAACCTTCTCAAAGCTGGCTTTCAACCTCGCTTTTACACTGTTAACAGTGGACGAATCGGTCTCATTACATTCACTGATAAAAATGGAACAAAACAGGTCCCGCCGGGCAGAAAAGAAAAACATTAAAATTAGCTATTTTCCCGAAAAGATCTCGAACACTGAAAAAGTATCATGGGGAACCTGATCAGGAGACAACCCATGAAAATCAAACTAGCCCTGCTTATTGCATTTGCAGGTTTCAGCGCAGGAGCTTCCGCTGAAATCGCAGAATTCAGCTTTAAAGATACCCTGAACGTTAAAAAGACCGTATCGCCTGCATCCGTATGGATTAATCCGGTAACGAGCTTTGACGTTGCCGTTATTTCCGGTCTGGACCGTTATATTACGCTCAGTCTGCTGAAAAGTGACGGGAGCCTCATCTGGAGCACGAAAAGCAGCCTGGTTACCGTAGATGACCGTACCACATCTTCGACAGGCTTTGATTATTACGGCAAGACTCTGACCGTACCAGCGATGGGAGAAGATAGCTTCACCCTCAGAGAGGTGATTACCGACTTGCAAGGGAAGGAGGTCTCCCGGCAGGATTACCCGCTTGCAATTGACCGAACGCCTCCGGCAACGGGTACCATAAGTTATACGAGAAACGGGTGGAACTTTGGCAGCGAAGCGATCTTCACTTCAGTACCAGCCGGTATGCAGTACGCCAGCGTCCAGGCACTGGTCTTTAATGGACTGAGTGATAAAGGTTCCGGGCTTGCTAATGCTGAATATTTCATAACCGATGCCGCTGGAGTGGAGCGTAAAAAGCCAGCGGAAATTAATACAGTGGAAGGTAGCGTAACCGTTCAAGTCGCCGACGCAAGCAGCAATGCCCTGGCACCGGAAAACCGCTCTGAATATAAAGTGGGGATCTACCTTTATGACAAAGCGGGAAACAGGATCGAACTAAGCCGCCGAAGCGTAATTGATCGGGTTAAGCCTGACGATATCATCCAGGTGCAGGACGCCACTACCGGATCATGGGTCACTTATCAGTCTGGCATGACCGTCTTCCAGAACCCTATTTCCGTACGGGTATTAAGGAAAAAAAGTGACTTTACTGCTGTTAACGGTTCCAAATATGGCTGGGCGGACTCGAATTTCCAGACGTCCGATAGCACTTATAATATTTATACTTTCAAATACATATATCCCAATGTGGGGGATACTTATCATGAATTCCAGACTCTGGCAGGAGGAGTAAGACGAATTCATCATAACTCCCTCAACTTCACTCCAGCCCCGGCGATGGAAATAGCCCCGAAGATAGTGGCTAAAGAGATGTACCGGAGTGATACCAGTGAGTGGTTAACTCAGGCCTCAATCAGCGTTAAAACCGCCACCATTAGCCGCATAAAGGTAACCGCTGAACCCCGACCATACGTGCAAAAGTTCAGAACGGTAAAAAATGCAGCCTGGTTCTGCACTATACCTATCGGACAAAGTTCATGCGAGATGACGGTTAACTTCAACTACACCAGTGACAAAGGATTTGAGTATCTGCACCTTTACTCGGGAAAAGATGGTGACAGCATATTCGATGCGCTTGCTGGTAATTTTACGGTTATCTGGGATAACAACCCACCGGTGGTTAATGTCGCTCAGGTAAACAAGGCCTCCAAGACAATCACTATGACGGCCACCGATAATGATCGCGTCAACGCCTGGAACATCAGCTACTGGGATACCAAAGTTTTCGAAGCCACCCTTAAAAATGCCCGGGGGGAACCTTTCACGCTGAAGCCTGTGACCGTCAGTGAAAGCGATTATAAAACCAAAAACGCCACCTTCTCATACGCTGGTCTACCGGACGGGGATTATACGGTGGTTAGCGTCTCTGCCACGGATCTTGTTGGAAACACCGGAACCAAAACGCTTAATGCACCGCTGAAAATTGACTCAACGCTTCCGGTTATCGCGTTCAGTTTTAATGGCGCAGACGCAGAAGGAAAACTGGTTAAAGGGCTTGAGAACCTTCGCATAAGCGTTACTGATGCCTCTGGGGATGCTTCCCTGACATCGCTTCAGCTCGCTGGTGGACCTAACTCTGAAAAGGTCACCCTGGCATTCACGCCGTTATCCAAGGATGTCTTTATTCCGGAATACCCCAGAATCTTCCCCAACACTGACGAATCGGGACAGATGTATCATCTGGAGGCACTGGCTATTGACGAATCAGGTAACCGGACCACTAAAACGCTTAATTTTACCTACCAGCCTGCGAATCTGATTATGCTGGATAATCTCAAGACGCTGGCCACAGCCGTAGCACTGAAAGCAACGGACAACACGCCGCTGGCCATCATCCGAACCAGTGTGTTGCGGCGTCAGGACGGTTCTATCATTACCGGACAGTTAAACGGAACCCTGACTGTTCAGAAAAATGCCCAGTTCGGCGTTACGGTTGCCGGAGTTACGGTCCAGCCTGGTGAAACTAAATCGCTGTCACTGGATCTTGGTAATGGTGAAGAGCGCACGTATCCCGTTACTCCCGCTGTAAGTGGTCAATCTGGCACGGCCACATTTGCTATAGAATTCCCTCAAACATAAGCTCTTCAGAAGGGTGCGGTAGTATGCCGTACCCTGTTACGCCATCCTCAATGTAATATGTAGAGTTGAGCATGACTTAATTATTACTTTCTCATTAAGTGGCTCTTAAATTGCAAACGGGAAAGTAATATTCCCGAGACGGGAAGGACGCCTTCCTTTTGGTTTTAATCTATGATGCTAAACCGTTTAATCACTCCGGAACAATGCCCGCGTTTAAATGGCTGGCACCAGTACATGATTTATCCATGAATGCTTTTTGATGCACTTTTACTTCAGAATGCTCTTAATTTTTTAAACAAAATTATATTTGAATCCTTCGTGTATAAATTTGCAGACCCTCTCTCAATGTTTTTTTAAAATATTTACTCTCAGGTTATTAGCCAGTAGATTCATTCTGTCATGATTACTCCAGAACTAACCGGAGGAATCACATTATGACCAAATATTATGATCGCAGTGGAATTGAAATCTCCAGCGCAAAAATCCGCTGTGTTGATTCTGTAAAAGGTACTGCGGAATATACTTTTCGTATTCTTTGCGATAAATGCAATGGTCGGGGAGAGCGTAAGCATTTTTATAGAAGTCGCTGTATGGCTTGTAAAGCCACGGGTTACAGCCTCGAAACGACCCGCACTGCTTACACGCTGAATGCGCTGTACCGCATTAATGCTCAAGCTGCCCGCAAAGTGTCAGCATCCTTGCAAAACGAGCGTTTGAGGACTGAAAACGCCCACAACTCTGCGTTCAATGCATGGTGCAGATCTCATCAAAAAATGGTTGATGCAATCACCCAGCAATCCAGCAGTAATAATTTTCTGGAAAGCCTTAAGTCTTCTTTAACCCACCAGCGTCAGTTAAGTGATAAGCAGCTGGCAGTCGCCGCCCGCATTTTAGGGATTCATTAATTCAAAGCCCTTTTAATTTAATTTTAAGGTCAATTATTACGGAGGAACTATGATCCATTCATTTAAAGACAGACGGCTTGAAAAGTTCTTCCGTAATGGAAAAACAACGGCAGGTATTCCTTCTGAAATTATTAACGCGATTCTGTGTCGACTCGAAACGCTGGATAATGTCCAGAGTGAGCGGGAGTTATTATCCAACAGCTTGCGTTATGAACGCTTAAGAATGACGTCAAACCGTTATTCCTCCATTCGAGTAAACTCTAAGTATCGATTATTCTTTGAATGGAATGATGGCGCACATAATGTCCATTTGTCAGCACATGACTATAAATCGCTCATCCATTAAGGTTAAAAATGAAGCTATTTTCAATTTCATCCCGGGATACAAGCATGGACGCGATGTTTTATATCCAGGCCAGTACTAAACAACAGGCAAGTTACATATTTAGTACCCTTTCCCCGAAGCCTACTGCGAACTGCCAGCTTACAGATTTGCAGAATGAGACGGTCGTCCCTTCCATAAGCCCTATTTCGCTTTCACTTAACCCCTGGTCGATCAATTCCCAGTCCCGAACCCGGGAATTGAGTATGGCCACGCATGGTCTTAACCTGATCTGTGCAGTCACGGATGAGCATACCCGTCAGATAGTAGACTTTTGCGATAACCTTGGACAGCAGCTTAAGGATCCGGACGACAAAAGCGCCTGGGTTAAGCTCATTAATTCTGAATGCGCATTGCTTAATTCTCCGCGTTTATATCCCGTTCTGCTGGAGCCGGAGACACCGGCACAATTTGAAATCTTTGTGCCAGCTCCGGAAGATGGCGATCACGACACGGTTATAGCCAGCGTTGTTGAAGAATGTTTCGGAGATGAATGCCGGTACAGAGCAACGGACAAAGCTTTTGCAATGTCGGAAAAGCCAATCATCAGGCTGGAAGCACATTTCAATGACAAACGGGAAAAGGTTTTAGAACTGACCTTTTCCAGTTTCAACCTTTCACTTTCTGCGTCCGTGTATGAACACCAGCTACGTCAGATTTTATTACTTTGCGAAGATTTTGGCGTAAGGCTTCAGGGTAGAGCCGGGGCATCCTGCCACATCAATATGCGCAGCGCTTACCGTCGTCTTGCACATGTCGGCACCGGCTCTCGCCCAGGTGATGGGAGTGATGTGCGGGGCTATACCTCATCTAAAGAGCAAAAAGATGTTAAGGGGCTGCTCGATAAGTCAACCAGGGGAAGTGAGCTTGTACCGGCGAGGCACGGGCAGCAGTTTAACGGTGTCTTAGTGAATGCCACACCCGCACCGGCCACGACGGGTTTTATATACCTGTCGCATGATTTTCCGGAAGGCCAGTTTATGATGACAGCCGAGGTGTTGCATGTTGGAATAACACCGGGCGGGATCTACTACATTGAAACACTGGACGGATACCGGTTTATCGTTACAGCGTTTGAAAAGGGATTAATGAACGGTTTAAGGGAGTTTTTGGCTGTAAATGAGGACTACTTTAAGTATTACCGCTGGTCTTAGCGTCTGACCTGAAACCGGTAGGCCAGGGAAGGCAACCGGGAAAATGCAATTTAACCTGATCCTCTCCCTACCACTACCTTTACCCACGTATAATAGCCCGACCAAATTATAATGCCCGATCACCGCATTGGCTGAAACCACACATATTCTTCTTAGGCCTCGCCTGATGAACTTCGACCACAAGACAAAGGAACGTAACTAATAAATAAAATTTATGAGCTGCACAAAAGTTACTTTTCCATAATGGCGCTTCACTTACATTGTGGTTTCATAATCATTGTTGGTATTTAAAAAGGATGTGTTCAATCTTAAATAAAAGGCGGTGTTTTTTTTCTGAAAATTTGCTGGGAGGTTATTAGCTGGGGGTTGGGTAACAGTATAATAAGTACAGATGAAAAGGAGGTTTTATGAAAACGTTAGACGTGATTTCAACTCAACTCAACTTTAATAATCTGCTGAATCAGGCAGGATATAATCTTTCAGAAATTGTTGTTAAACGCTACAGCGCTGCACCCGCCTTTAACGAAGGGCACTGGTTGTTCATTGCAGAGCAGGATAATCGCTACATTGAAGTGGTCAGTCTTCTTTCAAAGGCATCAGAAAGCGGAGAGCAGCATGTCGATATCTTTATCAATATGTTCGAAGATCCGATTGATGACATTATCTCCCGAAACATTGAACCCAAAACATTTGCGACACTTTATAAATACATTGAACGTATACCTTTTACACCGGACGTAAAAAAAGAATTCTTGAGCAGTATTGAGACTATTAATTTTAGTTAACTAAAAATTACAGATTTTCTTTCACCAAGTTATTAGGTAATGATATCGACCTGGTATCATTACCGTATCATGAATATGGACGGGGACGGGTAAAATGCCTAATAATACTGAAGTCATTAGCTGCGACTTATTTTCAATTCTTTCCTCACTTAATTTTAGTGTTGAGGATATTACAGGGCTAACTCCGGCCAAATTCAGAAAGGGGGCTTTCTTGCATGCAAAAATATCTGCAAGCCAGGCCACGCGAGCAGCTGATATTTCCCTTCAATTACTCACGGATCGTGTTTCAGGTGAAATGAACTACGTAATAGTAATTGGCAGGCACGAAGGGCTCCTGCAAAGCGAAGCAATTGACCCAAACGCTGATAAGCAGTACCGGGAAAACCGTCATTCTCGCCATTTTATCCCAGTAACCGATGCCAATACCAAAGCCCTGAAAAAAACCTGCAAGGTAATGAAAACATATATCAAAGAGCAGGCATTTAAGCCTAACACCTGGGGGCACAATTTCATTAAGGGTTGATTTATTCTTGCCCCGGTGAACCGGGGCAACGCTAAATTAACCTCAACCTGAGCTGGAGGCACAAATGTCTGAAAAACACTTTATCGTAAAGATCCAGAACCGTAACGGCGACCATGAGAAAAGCTATGTTCGTATACTCGTCAGCGATTGTGAGAAAAATGCTTGCCAGACGGCACTGATTTCCGAGTGTGCTGGCGAGGTTGAACAGCTGAGTTTTGAAGACGGTGGGGTTTATGACTACAACGGCGAAAATCACTACAGTGTCAGGAGCTGCGTGGAGGTTGCCCCTGAAGATGTTGCAACTTTGCAACGCTACCTTTAACACCTGCGGCATTAAAAAAAATATCGGGTGTCTGTTACAGGATGCCGCTGTTTTAAACGATGCCTCAAAGATCGCTATCGCTCCTGATGCCTTCATTAAGAGCGGGTTTGTGGTAGGTTCAGCGTAACAAAACTACTGGAATTTTGGTTGCCTCGATGAAGAGCTGCTTTTCTGATTTACCCGTTAAAGACGGCAAGTCCGGAACTTGGAAACTGGACACTTTCGAAATTACCACAGATAAGGCGCTGACCCTCGCCCTTCGTGCCGAGTGTACTGGTAATACAGATGAGTTTATCCCGCCCGGTAGATATCGCCGCTTGTCCAACGGCTGGGATGTGGTGATGTCCAATACCCCGATGGAGATCCGAACCTGCCAGGATTTTATAGAGCGAGCCACCGGGCGGGTGCTCATTAATGGTCTTGGTCTTGGTATGGTGCTCCACGCCATTCTTCAGAAAGACGATGTAACCCATGTCACGGTAATCGAAAAAGAACAGGATGTTATTAACCTCGTTGCAGCCTCGTTTGCAACCGATCTTCGCGTTGAAATTATTAATGCTGATGCAATGGAGTATTGTCCACCAGCTGGCGTTACGTACAACGCTTGCTGGCATGACATATGGACAGACTTCGCAACAGCTAATCTCGCACAGATGGATAAGCTGGAAAGTAAGTACCGGGACATCTGTGACTGGCAGGGATCGTGGGGCAGGGAGGAGTGTGAGCAAAAGCTCATTGAGTTCCAGAATCTTGAGGCTGATTAATCCAACTTGCGAAGGTGTCTCCGCTAAAGGAGCCCGGCTCGCTCTGTGCAAGCCCAGCTGTGCTGCATGATTTGGCAAAGTCTTCAACAAACCAGATCGGTCTGATTTAGTAATCTCACTTCCAACCATCAGGCCGATATAATAACTGTATCCCCATTAGGATGGCTGATGAGTACGATTAATACGGACTTAATTGCGCATATCTACGCTGCCTCCGAATCGCCGTTGACCAACGACGAGCTTTATCGCGAAGTGCAGCGTAAAACTGGCATGTCGGATGCCGAATTGCACGAACTGAAAGAATTTGGGTCAGATAAAACCAGAACCAGCGGCGTCAAACATAAGGTTCGCTGGTTTCAGCAGACTCTCCGTCAGGCCGGGGTCATCGAACGCGTTCCAGAAAAACGGGGCGTCTGGAGATACGCCTCTAAGACGAAAACAAACCTGCATGAGTCATGGGAAAAGCTCTGTGTTGTCGGTTTCTCAACTTCTCTTGGGGCATCGGTTTTTGGAAACGCCTATGCCTTCTTCAGCAATATCACCGAGCAAATTCATCTTTGCCTGACCTCGCCACCTTACCTCCTTCGAAATTCAAGAGACTACGGGCACGGAGGGGGGCGTGGCGAGCAGGCTTATATTGACTGGCTTCTGCGTATCCTCGAACCGATCGTGAAACAGCTTGTACCGGGCGCAAGTGTGGCATTGAATATCACTCAAGATAGCTTTAATAGGGGTAGGCCTTCACGTTCTCTGTATCTGGAGCGTCTGACACTGGCATTATGTGACAAGCTGGGGCTTGAGCTCATGGACAGGCTTCAGTGGGTGAATCGCAGTAAGCCCCCATCGCCAACGCACTGGGCATGTAAGCAACGGGTGCAGCTCTGCTCATCGTATGAGCCTGTGCTGTGGTTTACCAATGATGCGAGTAAGGTTCGTTCAAACAACTTACGTGTACTACAACCGCATTCAGACCAGCATCTAAAATTGCAGGCAGCAGGCGGTGAAAATCGCACGACCTTTTATGGTGATGGGGCGTACCAGCTTAAAAGCGGTTCCTTTGGAAATAAAACAGAAGGAACGATCCCCAAGAATACTTTGTTTTACGGCAATAGCTGCGCTGATACGAGATTTTGCCATTCCATTGCCCGCGAGCTCGGTTTTCCGCTGCACGGTGCAACGTCTCCTACCAGGCTTGCAGCGTTTCTGATTGAGTTTTTGACAGAGCCGGGAGATCTTGTTGTAGATCCCTTCGCTGGCTTGCATAAAGTCCCCATCGCAGCCGAGCGACTTGGCAGACGTTGGCTGGCGACGGACAAAATCATGGAGTGGCTGGCGATTTCCCGAAACCTTTTTACGGCCGCACCGGGATATAAGAGTAACCCCATGCTGGATGAGCTCGCCGAACTGTATCGGACTTAATGCAAGTTAACGGTTTTGATAAAGTGGTTTGAAGCGACAAACGGTTTATTCATTTAGCAGTGGTTCCACCAGAGAATGGCAATATTAACGGCTTAGCATATACCGCTGAGATAATCAGGTAGTCATTCATTTCCGGTTGTCTGTATTAACGAGTGTATTCATTATTCACTTGTTTCTACGATATAGACCCAACAAAAACAAATTGATGGTTGTGATACAGATGTTGTTGGATTAACTAATTTGGTAATTTAGACGGTTTCTAAATTAAAGGTGGACAGATATGAAGTCAGATTCAGAAATGGCTTCTCCTATCGAGTTGCACATTGGCGATCATGTCCAGCGGCATGGTGCTTTATCTGAGGTCATGCATATTGTTGAATCCAAATGCGATATTCCCGGCGGCATCCGGGTAGCAGCATGCATTTGACGGGTTATCGGTAACGTTCCGGGCAATATTCCTCGTGGTTGGCTGGAAACACCGAAGCGTATGGCTGAGCGAGGCGTTAAGTGGGCGACGAGTCTGCCCGGAGGGCTTTACTTTAACATGCAGGGGAACGCACATGCGAAAGTAAGCCGGGTTATTCGTAATGTGACTAACTGAAACTTTTTTCTGAATTGCGGTGTAAAAGTTACTTTTCACCGCGTCGTTTTCCATCACTACTAATTCAGAGTTTTTCTGAAATAAGCAGAGTTAAAGCTAACGATTTATTCAGGCCATTTTATTCTAATCATTATCCTACACTTCAAAAATATGCAATATTTTTTCTTCTGACCTATTAGCCAGAATTCTCGATTCGGTATCATTTACTTACGGTAATTCTTTTAAAAACGAGGTAAATGGCATGCATTCTCAGGATCCTATCACGAAATTAACCCAGACGTTGCAACGCGACGATGGTTCTCAGGTTCGTATTGTAGCGCAGCGGGGATATGGAAGCGGGCTTACAGCCTCGCTTGATGTGTACGTTCTCCGTCGTGATTCCTCTGAAAGCAACTGGTCACTGTGCGGAAAAGATCCTCACCCCGAGTGGAGAAAGATGTCAGTAGATGAGTATCAGAAATTTGGACGCTCAGAAATGCTGCGCTATGCCACACCAGGTGAAATTCTCAGGGTGGCATCCGCTATTGGCCAGCCAATGAGCTTCCTCGATGGCAACCCTGCGTTTTAGCCTGAACCCTGGCGACGCCTTTTAAACCGGCGTCATTCTTTTTACGAGCAACAGACGGAGAAAAAATGAATCTGAACGAACGAAGCACGAGCGCAGCGACGCCAGATTTGAGCCGACTTTATCTCATTTCCGGGCGCATTATGTTTGATGATGATGATCAGGCCTACCCGGTCGAAGCCGATTCCCCTGGTGATGCAGAGGAGGCTTTTCGGCATCATATTGCCGACAGTGCCGACGACTTAGAAAAGGTGATTATAGTTTCCTCTACAAGTTTCGCTTCAGCTCACAGCAGTCGCGTAATTTGTCGGCCTGCCGTGAAGTAATTTCAGCTTCCAATGATATTTCCCTCTTTATAAAAGCCGCCGTCTGGCGGTTTTTATTTGCAAAAATGAATATTAATCCTGAACAATATTAATTTAAGATGAGGTGGTGTTCATATTCTTCTTAATATTTTTTCTAAAAAAACGACTTCAGGTTATTAGTTGGTAGTAGTGTGTTTGTTATGATCTTCTCATCAAATACATTAATTAAATAATCAAGGAGTCAACTGTGGCAGATAATTATACTCTGGCGTCGTTTATTATTCCCTGCACTCAGGAGCAGGCTAAAATGGCACAAGAAGCAATCACATTCGTTACCGAAGCAGAAATTGCAGAAGGTGAGCGTTTGCTTGATAAGCCACTGGCAGATTGTTCTCTGACTGAGAAGCTGATTCTCAGTATTATTGAGAACCACCCTGAGTATGACCCTTCAGAGCCGAGCTTTGGGCAACCATCCTGCCCAGACTGTAATTATGAACTGTCGTTCGCAACAGAAGTTAACAGCAGTGGGCTGTCAGTTTTTCATGGAGAGACTATTGATCTTGACCATGCAATTTGCCTCACAACTGCCGTGCTGTCGGTATTCGACCTCCCGGAAATGGTAACAATTACTGCTGCATTTACATGCAGTAAAAGCCGGACAGATGAATTTGGGGGTATGACTATTCTGGTCACAAAGGATACCCACTATTACCAGGATGGCTGTCAGTTTTCTCGTCTCATGAATGAGGCTCACAAAGCCGGTATCCAGTATGCTCTGTGTAAAGTGACGCATTACCACGGTGAGAGCAGCTATGTGGCAAGCTATGTCCTGAGCTGCGACGTAGCGGATTCAGCCCAGGAGGTCGTTAACAGACGACTGAAGGCATGTGCCGGAAAAGAGCCAGAAGACGGAATCTATATTCTGAGTGAAGAAGACAACACCAGTCTTTCGGTCGAACTCGTTACAGAACTGTCTCCGCTCGATTACGACAAGCTGAGCAAGCTTCTTCCTTCCCTTGACACCCTTTGCGGCGCATAAGCCTGCCTGATAACCGTAGCCACCGGTTCCCCCGGTGGCCTGGAGCCTGCCATGACCAATAAATTCATAGTATCTACCGTTGTTTGCATCAATGACTTTGCAAGTGATGTTCCGCAAAGTGTTTCCTTACGGATAGATACAATGCTTGAACAGCGTATCCGCAAATTGGCGACATACGTGAAAAAAAACGATCTTCAGTTAACTGAGTTTTACTTCTATGACGCTAACTGGTCATTTTGTGGTGAAGATGAAATTCAAGAAATAACAGACCAGGATGAATATAAGCATAGCGATAGCACAAGGCAGGAAGCGATGCTGCGGGAAGTAATGCCATCAGCACGTACGGAATGCCCGGTTATTAGGGTGATGAAAGATTCATTTCAGCTTTCTGCTCTACCACGCCATTGTGGTGATGACATGACTCTTAACACTCCTTCAATTCCGCTGTCTGAGTTGAAAACAAATGTCACGGCTTTTATTACACCACCAACCTATATCTAATAGCTGTGCTGGGAGATTAAATTACAATGGGTTTTTATTTTAAATCTATTTAAGAATTAAATTTGCGTGATTTTGATTTAATATAATTTCGCTAAATGGTTGCGCTGTAGTTATTTTAAAGTTCTAATAAAAATATCAGTGATGCAGCATATGCCGTGGTTCAGGAAAATATATGTTTATTGAAAAAAGTGACTCATTCCTTGAATTACCCTCAGAAGTTATTTTTCCTGAGGCGGCTAATGCTGCCATTTTGAAACATGATAAATGGGCTGATGTTTGGGAGACCCTGACAACCGATGCCGATCTGAACTATACCGATGAAAAGGAGACTGTGAGTCTTTCTTCTCTGGTCACGTCAGCCACATCTGCTATTTATCAGGCTATTACGGACGGATGGACGATGTGCGTGGGATACAGTGGCGGTAAAGACTCCCATTCTCTTCTTCACCTATTTCTGATGGCATTGATCAGGGCAGTACGTAACGGCACAAATATCAGCGAACATCATTTCATTCAGATGTCCGATACGCTGATCGAAAACCCTGAGATGCACTATCAGGCTTCACAGGTTCTCAACCAGCTTAGAATGTTCATTGCTGAACACCAGCTACCGGTCACAGTCCTTGTCGCCCAACCGTCTCTTACGCAGAGCTGGGTAGGCCGCATTCTGACTGGACGTGGACTTCCGACCTGGACTAATTCTTCAACCCGTCAGTGCTCAACCGACTACAAAATCGCCCCCCTGCGCAAGGCCAAAGCTCGTTATCTAAAAAACGCCCCGGCATCCGTACGAAGCAGGGTATGCCTGATGCTGGGCTCCAGGGATGATGAAAGTGCCCGAAGGGCCGGAAATATCCTCAAAATGGGAGGGCAGGCGAGGAAAGTAACCCTGACTGAGCACGGTGGTGAACTCTATCCAGTAAAGGAGTGGCGCACTCAGGACATCTGGTCTTTTCTAATGGCCTGTGGTTCCGAATCCCGCTTCCCTTTACCAAGCTTTATGCCGGATAACTTCAGCCTGGCAACGCTTTATAAAGACGCCACCGGAGAGTGTATCTGGTCGCCGGAGAAACCCACGCGAACCTCAGCTTGTGGGGCTAGATATGGGTGCTCGCTTTGCACAGCCGTAGGGGTTGACCATTCAATGGAAACGCTCCTTCGCACTGACCCTGAGAAATATGGTTATCAGGCAGGCCTAAGTCGTCTTCAGCGATTTCTTTCTAAGATCCAGTACGACTGGAGCCTGCGGGATTATATCGGTCGTAAAGTGTTCGAAGGCGGGTATGTGCGTCTTCAACCCAATATCTTTTCTTCGTCCCTGACTGAACGTCTTTTTCATGTCTGTTGCAGCCTTGATTATGTTGAAGCCAGACGTGCGGCAAAGCATCGCAGAAAGCTACTTTCCGGCGAGGTGGACGATACGGCTTATAACCGTCGTATGGCTGAGCCACAATTTCGGCTTGTACATGAAGCAAACGTGATCCACGTTGATTTCCTCTGGTCGTTGCACTGTTTCAACCCTCGCCCGTTTCGGGCAATTGAGATCTATCGCAGAGTCTGGGAAGAGGCCGATCTGGACCTTCTTGAGGATGAGCCTGACATGCTGCCTGTGGCCCGTACACCAATGCCAGCTCCACTCTGGATGAAACTGCCCGGAGGCCGGTTCGGTACAGCTTATGATGGACTGACTGATACGTTGCCGCTGATGACCTATTTTGACGGGCAGGCTGACCCCAGGGCTTCACGTAGCCTAAAGACCGGAGAGAGCAGTTCTGTCGTCGTGGCATTCGAGGAAGAGGATGAGCTGACTGTTGAAGAAGATACGGCGTCCTGGATTATCTGGCATGAATACGACGGGTTACGCCAGAGCATCGCTGACGGTGAGTTTACTCCAACGACTGCTGCTCAGTATCTTCTTCGTTATGGCGCGGTCCGAATTTCAAAAGGGAAGGGCGCTGTCTATCATCGTCTCGCACAACGGGGACAAACCTTTTCCCGCCTGGGGATAGGCGAAAGAGTGTCGCTTCCAGAGCTGGTTGCCAGTCGGCGTTTTAAAATACTCAGCGATACTGCATACCGTCAGGTTGTAGCCCGGAAATTGCGTGGACAGATAAAAAAGTTCAGATTCTGGGCATGCGTAGCTGCCTGTGTACAGTTGCACGTACACAACAAGACGGCACTCGGAGAAAGAATCTTAACGTTACTCGAAGGTGAGAGGGAACAGCAACAAGGTGCGATCCAGGCGAAGCTGAAGGCGGGAATGATGGATGCAGTTCTAACTCTGTGTAACCAGCGACTCCGGGTGAAAGAAAATACTAACCAGCCAGAGGAGTTCCGCTATTACCGTGCCGTAAGAGCTCGTTTCATGCGCCATTTATCTGAATGCCTTAAGCCAGAAAATGGCGGCGTTATCCGTGACGTTATCTGGGAACTGAGGGTGCTGAGCAGTGCTCACGGTACGACCAAAACAGGTTTTTACTATGTCGATAGCAATCGCCCGACAGCGAAAGGACTGTTAAACCGCCTTCTGATGAGGATGGTCAGGCAGGTCGTATAAGCGTCTGAAACGCGAAACACACGAAAATGAAGGGGTTATACAAAAAAAACTTAGCTTTGATCGTGATGTAATGTGGACATCATGTCCAAGCGTTGCTGCATCCAGAAAAGTAACTTTAATCCTGTTGATACAGCCTTTGCATTACCTGTTTACGCATAGCCTGGAAACGTTCTAATTAAACCAGACAAATATAAATTTAAATTAATTCACTCACCCCCGGAATCGGGGAACTAAACAAAAGGATCATCAATGCAAAATCAAAATACCCCCGCTCAGGAAAAACACACCGTATACCTTTTTAATGCTGAACATGCTGACAAGACAGCCGCCAAGCAAGCCGGGAAACTCTTCACGCTGGACATTGAACACCCAATGACCCTCAACGATCTCTCGCTGCTGTGTGAGTCGGTCGCGGACGCTGTGGGAGCACCTGGCGGTATTAAATATGAAATCACAACAGAGCCTAATGGGGTTCAGGAGGAATACTGAATCAGTGTGGTGTGAGTCCATTTTAATTTGAGGTTTCATGAGTTCTATCGAGAGGCTGAAGTATGACTTTGAAAATGGGAAGTCCCCGGACTTCCAAGCCTGAGGGGCCATTTGTATTAATCACTTTTGAGGGGGACGAATTTCTTTTTGATGACAGACATAATGTCGTCAAGATAAATGGCAGGCCTAAAAAAATGGATGTAAAGCGAAATTATTTTGAGTCCGATCTGGGAGAAGGGAAAGCGAAATACTGGACTTTAAATATCGAAGAGGCTCATCGGTTCAATTCGATTGATGAAGCGACAGAACAACTTTGTAAACTGAATCGCCCTCATCTGATCAAAATTCGCAAAGTTGAGGGGGTATCTGAATGACCAAAGAGATGTTTTTACGCATTTTAAATGAGGCACAGGCTCGTGTGGATAACGATTCGCTTCCGCTTGATGTTCGTATCCGGTCACGCACCACGGTAAATGATTGCGTCATCCGGGCAGATAAAGAGGGGTGGCCTATTGAGTATAAACAGAAGGTCTGGGTAGAGGCAGTCAGTGGCTGTTAACTTCAGCGGTTACTTAAGCCAGCTCCTGTGCCCGTGAGATTAGTAAAGGCGGAAAATGATATGGTCAAGGTGATAAATATCAACGGGAATTTAGTTGAGTTACCTGAGCCCTCAGCAAAGTTATCCAAAGCGGAATCACCTGATGGTAGGTTCTCAAAACCTAAAAATAAGATCTCTAAAATACAGCGAGCTGAGCTGCGAATGAAATTTGGGGGGCGTTGTGCCTATTGTGGTTGCAAGCTTCCTGAAAAAGGGTGGCATGCCGATCATGTTGAGCCTGTTCGACGCGACTTTGAACTGGTGAGAGCCCCGGTCGGCAGCGGCGTAACTCATGTTGCCCGAAGTACGGGTAAGGTTATGCACCCTGAACTGCATGCAATAGAAAACTTATTTCCATCATGCGCTCCCTGCAACCTTTTTAAAGGAGCTTTTAGTGTTGAAGGAATGAGAAATGAAATTACCAAACAGGTTGAACGGGCTCGCGCATATAGCGTGAATTTCCGTACCGCAGAACGTTTTGGTTTGCTTCATATTGTAGTAAAACCGGTCGTCTTCTGGTTTGAGCAGTATAACGAACAGAAACAAAACGAATAATTTCTCAGAGACATAAAACAAGTCAATCAACAGTGGTTAACCAATTAAAAAAGTCTATTAACTATTTTGATGCTGCTGAGGATCTGCCAGTTATATCCATAAAAGGAGAAAATGATGTATCTGCATCTTGTGCCACGTATTCTTCACCATATGAAAAACAAGTGTACTCTCATGTCCGTGTCTGTCCCTGAATTGTCACTTGAGCTTAAAGCTGATTCGCTGGTGGCAATGAAACCCTATCCCAACAAGACCTACCACGTTGGCATGCTGAAGGGGCGACGAGCATTAAATGGCTTTCTGGTAAAGAGCCCACGAACTTTAGCTGAGTTCACAATGATAACGCTCTGGGAAATAGACGGCTTTGGGGAAATTAGTCATACCGTAAAAACGCTCGTTCAGGACAACGACTATGACCTGGTCTCCCACGATGTCCTTTTGGCACATGCATACCATCAGACGGAGGAGGGATTGGGGTACCGTGTTCATCCATCCTATGACAGTTTAGCCCCTGTCGATTTTGAGCCAACAATGCAATCCCGGTACATAAAGGAATCCGACCTTTCTCACGACGTATGGGAAACCTATTCATGGGGGGAATTTCTGCGTTCGCGTGAAGAGACATTTCTGGCGATGACCATTTCTTCTTCTCGTTTAAACCACCCTGCATTTATCAGAGGAAACCGGCTTCCTCAAACTGACCAGGCCATCATTATTAGTTCCTAACTCTGCCTGGAATAAAAGTCAGACGACGGGTCAGATTTCTAGCATCTAATTAAATGAATGCCCGGTAAGCCGGGCTTTGTCTATTCAGCAATCAGCTTCTAAAATATAGTTGCTAACCGAAATTCACTCCTCCAGCTTGTTAGCTAAAGTGCTTACTTATGTATAATAATTTACGTCTGGTTATAAATTTTTTTGAATCATTTAACACAACGTCTTAAGGATACATAATGTATAAGTTCACTCCCGTCCAAATTATTGCTGATTATATACTGAGGTTTCTTAAAAATAATGCGGATGCCAAGCTTTACGAGGCAATGCAGCGGCTTGAAACAAAAATCGGTCAGTTTATCGCTGATGGGGTTGATGAACATCAACTACGCTCTTCATTAAGCAAAGCCAGTCGATCTCGTTCCAGGGCGACTCTTATACAGGAGTGTGAGAAACTTATTTCGTAAAAAGAGCATCATCCGGGAAAGTTACTTTAACGATAAATGGCTCCCTTCTTATCGGTTTAAGTTGACGGCCATCCCTACTAAAGCCATCATAAAGCTTGATTAGCATTCGAGTGTAGCACAACTGATTTTCATAGAGTCTTTATCCATTCTCCAGTTCTCTAACTGTATAGGTTCTATTCATGCCCAATAGCTTCGATAAGCCGCAGACGCGCCCAGCACATAACTCTGATGCCGAACCCTTTTTTCCCAAAAACCTTGGTTCGTTTATAGAGCAGGTGTCCGGAAGAGATCTGGCAATGCTCACAGAATCCGAAAAAGAACAGCTTGCGCACCTAATCAAAATTGGACGGAGATATGGAGTTTCTGTAGCTATCGTTCCCGATACAGACTCTGCTGAGCTTCATGAATTACTGTCTAATGCCGGTTCCATTGAAAGGCAGTTTTCCATCTATGAACGCATCCAGACGAAGATTGCGTTCACACGGTGTCAGGAAGCATAAACAAAGTGAGAAATACAACTACGTGGTATGACGTTGTACATGTTGAAATCATTACAGGCGAGCGAGACGGCAGGATATGGGTGCTGAAGCTCTCCTGTGGCCATACAGTATTTCGTCGAATACCTCCTCTTCGTCTTCATAGCCTCACCGCTTTTTCTCTGCGGGAGCCCCCAGAAAAATGTCGGTGCTCCCTTTGTAATTCGAATCCAAAATAAAACCTTTTTAAGGCCCCAAACTGAATATCACTGGATAAATCAACCTCTACAGCGTTCAATCATAAACGCTAAATTTATATTTCATTCATTCTATTTTAAAAGCGATATAAAAGACGGAATCCGATTTAGTCTGTTTGATGCTTAAATCATCTTTAGTGCCCTTTATCTTTTACACAGCGACTTTAACATTAACCTGAGCAGAAAAGTTGTTTTCAAACAAAGTGCGAAAACTTTCTGCTCAGGTTATTAGCCGGGTAAGCCACTTTGTTATATTTGTTTCACATTAACAGAGGAGGCGATATGCAAATTGAAAAGGTGATGTCATTACTTGAAGTGCTTTCAAGCTGGCTTGAAGATAACATCAATATGGATTCTGAAATTATCTTTGATAATGACGAAGATAATACCAACTCAGAAATTCTGTATCCTGCTGTAGAAAAGGCTAATGCCGTTTTGCGCAAAATGGCATCTTTATCTTCAGATTCTGTTCATGCAATTCGACAGCGCTTGCAGCTTGCCGTAGAAGGCAAAGCTGAATTGTCCCTCAAGGATGTGGGAGAGCTTCTGCTGGCAACAAAGTATCTGATGTTGTCCACTGAAGAGGGAGAGTAAGCCTGTGACCACTCTCGTATTTGAAATGGCGGATATTAATAAACTGATCGAAGAAATTCGCACCGCAAAAACGTTTTCGGTCACCGCAGATCAGATCTATGACCCGGCATGCTATCCGGGGGGAGCCCTCCTTAACGCTGAGGGACAGACTGAAGAAGAGGCGCGTAAAGCTGGTAGGGTTTTCTTTCCCTCATCCTCAAAAATTGCCAGCACACATCTGGTGCCAAAAGTGCTTCTCGCGCACAGTCATGGTGTATACCTGATCACTAATGCTGAGCTTGAGGGCTCTCCCGCATCCCGCGATACTGTGGCTTACGCCCAGGGGATGAATCCAAAACTGGATGAGGACTGGGATTACGCTTGTGATGCCGCTTTGGGTGGGTCTGATTGTAGCTATACCATTCCCGTTGAGTGGCTGGAGTTAGCGGTAGAGCAGGGTTTTCAGGAGTTTCGACTTCGAATGAGTGAAACCAAGATCAAACTTGTCACTAAATAGTATGTCCTTGCTGTTGCCAGTCAAACATTGTCCGCCAGTCGAGCTGCTGGCGGATTGTTTTATATAAGGAGGGGAAGGTATGTCAGGTTTAAGCAGTTCCGCCCAGAAGCTTACAATGGCACAGATTTACGTGTTACGACGGATGGCATCCGGCACGGTCTATGATATCTCTGGCAATTTCAGACGGGCCAGAGAACGGCGTACGTTTATGGGGAATCCTGATGATGTGACGTGCAGGAGCTCTCCGGTCCTGTTCCGGCTCGGCCTCGTGGAGTTATGCCAGCCAGCAAGCCATCTGGAGCCAGGTTTATACTATCGGCTCAAGTTGAGCTCCTCAGGGCATGAGGCTCTCAAGGCGAACGCACACCTCTAACATTTGAGATAGTTCGTTCGCAGCCAGGAAAGTAACTTTCACCTCAAGTGTGACCCTTACTACCTCATTTATGAGTAAACCCCCCCTCTGATATGTCGAAAATGCTCATTTATACGAAAATAGTTTCTCTTCAGGTGTGATGTAATTACTGAGAATTCTCCCTGAATGGAAGGCAACCGATGAAAATGTTTTTTACCCCTTATGTTCGTATCGTTTTCTATTTTTGCGCATTGATTTTTATTGTTTACAGTTTCAGTGATTTTTTCCAGGGCGTCCCTGACAGCACCTTCTTCAGTGCGGTCATCATGCTACTTGTTATCGGAACCATTGTTGCCCGGCATCTGGATCGCAAAAAATCTCTCAAAAATACTTCACAGATTTAAGTTTCAACTCAGGCCACTCTCGGGTGGCTTTTATAATTTAATAAGGACCGGTTCATGCATAACCACGAAATTCAGACCATTGCTATATTTAGTGCCCAGTATAAAAACATCGAAGATGCTGAAAATGCAGGTGCTTTATATTCTGTAGATATTGAATATCCGATGACACTAAATGATTTATCGCGGCTTTGCGACTCTATTGCCGAAGCAGTAGGTGTGCCTGGCGGCGTCAAATACCAGTTCGTGTCCCAGCCGGAAGCGCATGAAACCAGCTTCTGATAACCAGTAACCAAACTGCCTAAAAGCAGGTGCAAAGCCATGAAACAAACAAAGTCTTCTATGTCACGTATTGTGCAGCTGTACGACGGGAGCCGATACGGAAACTGCGAGCAGGCTGATAACGAAGGAGAGCTTTTTACGGTGGTGTTGAATAAGCCTTCGCAGATCGATGACATCCGTAAAATCGTAGACACAACCGCCGAAGTACTTGGCAAAGCTTTGCCAGTACTCCTCTTATAAAGCTTACATCCGTGAAGGATAATTACGGTCTTACTACTTTCAGTTTTTCATTCCAGTGCCGTCCATTTTAATTTATCGATTTTAAGCGGTCGGCGCTATTTCATCGTTTCTTTTCCGACTGTAATTCCTTATATATAGGAATATTTCAAAGAATTTTTCTCAGGTTATTTGTGGCGGGATGCCAGTTGTTATAATGATTCCACATAATCTGGAGAGTTAATCATGATCACATCTCTAATGAATTTCCGCGATTTAACCGGAGAGGCAGTCATCCAGGCGCGGCAATGCGTTATTAATGCGGAGATCGAAGCGGCCCGGGAAAAGGTAATTCATGCTCGTTCGTTAT
This sequence comes from Salmonella sp. SSDFZ69, assembly GCF_004010755.1. Lineage (NCBI taxonomy): Bacteria > Pseudomonadati > Pseudomonadota > Gammaproteobacteria > Enterobacterales > Enterobacteriaceae > Salmonella > Salmonella sp. SSDFZ69. Next base: position 29,605 of record NZ_CP034832.1, read on the forward strand.
TCGAAGCGGGTATACATAATGTTGTAAACGGTAGTTCTGGCATTAAGGCTGCGGCAGCACATTTTCTGGTGATAAAACGTTTACAGACTGACACTCGGTATCTGGATGCGGTTATCACTGATAACCTTTGCATGTTTTCTCCTGAGGGTTATCTGTATCTGTTTATGCAACAGCGTTATATGCGATAAAACAATGTGTTAGGGAAGTATCTTGCCATTAAAAATATTAAAAAGGTGACTTGATGAAACCATTTGGACTTGCCGGAAAACCCCGGCCCGAACCTTGCGGCTGCTGCTGGTATACCCGTGAGGACTGCCCTTACGTCAGCGCAAAATAGATCTATCGCCGCAGGCAGCGCAAGGCAGAACGCCAGCGTCAGCGCAGCACCATTGTGATGGCCGTTTCTGAATTTCGCTGACTTCTTCTGGAAATATCATTTTTTCTCCAGAAGAATTTTAAAATAAAGGGAAATCTCTTCACGGGTATCTGATGTTTATTGTTTATGGTAAATTGCGCCACATTAATTTTTGTGGCGCAGTTCGTGTTGGCTTAAGGATATAATATGAAAATCAGCCAGCTGGAATCCGGGATGCAGGTTTGGTCTGTAACCCGTACCAAAATGGGAAATACCACCATTACAACGGTCATTGTCCACCCCGTTGTCATTATAGAAATTCATGATAATCATGTGATTGCTCGCTGGAACGGCAATGCACCACGTCGTTTTGGAGAAACGGCTATCAGGGGCTGGAAGAAGGAGAAGCCCCTGCTTGTCCGTGAACCTTTCGGAAATGCTCGCCTGGCCACCCGGGCTGAAAAAGCCGCTATGCAGGAAAAAGAGTAATACCCCTTTTAGCATCCACAATTTCAACGTCCATCTGCCTTTAACCTTGCCTGTTAATAACGGAATCCTTTCTGACTGGCCGGATCCCACGCATAACCTGAACTGTTGGCTAACCGTCTTACAGCCAAATTCCCTCCTTTATCTGGCAGGAGTGCGTCCGTGAGCTCTGTATGATCTACGTGTTTGTTCAGTAGAGCACATAACAGGAGTGGGGTATGACTGAATTAAATAAAAGCCCGTCCGGTTTTTCCGGAGCTGATGTCAGTAAAGAACAGGCTGCCATAAGGGCACTTGTAGAAAGAGTAGTGACCAACTATCGCAGCCGGACAGCACCTGATCGGGTTCAAAAGGCTTCGGTAGCGTTTAATGGGGGATTAATCCTGACCCTGATGCTGGCCTTGTCGCTATTGGGCTACCTTGTGGCGGAATTGTTCAGGGGGTATGTTGCGGATAGTTCACCCTATGTGCCTGGTCTAAGTTATTCGCAATTTTCGATGCTGATGATCGTTGAGCTGTGTCTATGCTTTCTCGCATGGTTTTTGGTTGTCACAGGGGACTATCCCCGGCCGTGGATATTTCAGGTAGTCCCGATGGAGCAGTACTGGTTCTTTGACGAAGTGGATGACGACGATCTTGCCCGGCTTTCCTGTAACCCTTACATCAAGCGCTGGCTACTTGATGAAATGTCCGGTATTCATCGACTGACCTACACGAGGCTGCATGATCGACTGGAGCGCATCTGTAATATTCCATCCCATCTCGAATACAGCCGTATTCAGGCACATAAGCTTTCCCTAATCAACGGAACCAGTGCCTCCTGATCCTACCATTGCATCCGGAAATTAAACGGGCAGGAACTGCACTGTATGTTCCGACCAAGCAGCTGCCCGTTACCCTTTTCTTTAGTGTAAAAAGACTGTCTCCGACAACCGGAAGTGACTCATGTCAAATAAATTATAAATCAATGATTTATGCAGGCAGGGTGTTTGGCTGATCAGGGCAGAGTGATATAATGACGCTGGTGCTGGAGGCTTTTGCCCCAGCCAGCGGTAACACTGTTTGACTGTGGTAAAAGCAGAAAGCCCCGAGTAATTTTTCAATTAACCTGTACTGCACCCATTTTGTTGGACGATGAAATGGAATAGCCCCTGATATGTCAAAGCCAAAATACCCTTTTGAAAAGCGCCTTGAAGTCGTGAATCACTACTTCACTACTGATGATGGTTACAGGATCATCTCGGCACGTTTTGGTGTCCCCCGAACCCAGGTCAGGACATGGGTTGCCCTCTATGAAAAACATGGAGAAAAAGGTTTAATTCCCAAACCTAAAGGTGTTAGTGCTGATCCTGAGTTGCGTATTAAGGTCGTGAAAGCGGTGATCGAGCAGCACATGTCCCTTAATCAGGCTGCTGCTCACTTTATGCTTGCTGGTAGTGGTTCTGTAGCCAGGTGGCTGAAGGTTTATGAAGAGCGCGGAGAAGCTGGTTTACGCGCGCTCAAGATTGGCACCAAAAGAAACATTGCAATATCAGTTGATCCAGAAAAAGCGGCATCAGCATTGGAGCTGTCAAAAGACCGACGCATTGAGGATCTTGAAAGGCAAGTTCGATTTCTTGAAACGCGGCTTGTGTATCTAAAAAAGCTGAAAGCCTTAGCTCATCCCACGAAAAAGTGAAAGTACTCAACGAGCTAAGGCAGTTTTATCCTCTTGATGAGCTTCTCAGGGCTGCGGAGATACCGCGCAGTACGTTTTATTACCATCTAAAGGCTCTCAGCAAGCCTGACAAGTATGCGGACGTTAAAAAGCGTATTGGTGAGATTTATCATGAGAATAGAGGCCGATACGGATACCGTAGGGTAACGCTGTCTCTTCATCGAGAAGGGAAACAGATTAACCATAAAGCTGTTCAGCGCCTGATGGGAATCCTCTCACTGAAGGCAGCGATTAAGGTCAAGCGATACCGCTCTTACAGAGGAGAGGTAGGGCAAACCGCCCCCAATGTTCTCCAAAGAGATTTCAAGGCTACGCGGCCAAACGAGAAGTGGGTTACCGATGTTACTGAATTTGCAGTCAATGGGCGCAAGCTGTATTTGTCTCCAGTAATAGATCTCTTCAACAACGAAGTTATTTCTTACAGCCTTTCGGAAAGACCAGTGATGAACATGGTCGAGAATATGCTCGATCAGGCATTCAAAAAGCTTAATCCTCACGAGCATCCTGTTCTGCACTCTGACCAGGGATGGCAGTATCGTATGAGAAGATATCAAAATATCCTTAAAGAACATGGTATTAAACAAAGCATGTCCAGAAAAGGCAATTGTCTGGATAATGCTGTGGTGGAGTGTTTCTTTGGAACCTTAAAGTCGGAGTGTTTTTATCTTGATGAGTTCAGTAATATAAGCGAGCTGAAGGATGCTGTTACGGAATATATTGAATACTACAACAGCAGAAGAATTAGCCTGAAATTAAAAGGTCTGACTCCAATTGAATATCGGAATCAGACCTATATGCCTCGTGTTTAACTGTCCAACTTTCTGGGGTCAGTACAACCCGAGGCCCCTGTATGCTAGTCACACACAGCGTAGCCTCTTGCCTGCTTAAATGCAAGGAGAAGAAGGCCATGAAAATGCCGAACCAACCCATTGTTTTGTGCATATTAATAGTTTGTTTAACGCTGTTGATATTCACCTGGCTCACACGAAACTCGCTTTGCGAGTTGCGGATGAAAGACGGAACAAGGGAGGTATTTGCTATCCTGGCCTACGAATCCGGTAAGTAGCTGACAAAGAGGGGGGCAACCCCCCTCTTTTCAGGGTGTGGATTAGTATGCCATCGGCACCTTTTGAAAGGGTTCCTCTAAAGCGGAGGAACCCTTTTTTCTTTTAGTGAAAAGATTGTGGTTAGTAACGTTATGCAGGGTAAGCGTTCATATCAGCGGGCCACCAGCCATCTTTCATTCCCATCATGAAATTGCGGTTCATTGTGCCCACAAACACTCAGCTGGGCACCGTTCCGCTTCATGCAGGTCCGGTGCATCTTCATTTTCAGACGCTAAGCTGATCGGGGTGCATCGTGGAGCAGTGATGCCAGAGGGAGAAATTGCAACCGTGAAATCAAAACTTATCATTCGGCTACCGGGCAGTGGTACTCACCTGGCAGAGCATGTATTTATATCCGGGCCTGGCTGATGCAGCCCTTCATACCTTCTGCTTCTCAAGGACACGGCGGAGTTTTTTTACCTGGGACGCAGTGGAAAGTGTGCCGGTTCTGGGATGGCATGCGCTTGCCTTTTCATCAGGTTTAAGCTCATAGGCTAATGCCAGATCGTTCAGAGCCGCCTCAGCTTTCAGCAGGGCCTCAATGGCCGTGTTCAGGTATACAGTTCGGCTCTCATGGTTCATCAGTATTGTCCTCACAAGGGTAAAATGACAGGCGATACCTGCCGTTTACCCTTTGTCTCCGTTAAGAATGGCATTACGGCAGGCTTCCCAGATAACCTGGGCATTAGCATCACACTCCACGAACCCGCCGCACTGATCGTATATCACCTGGTATACCTCTGGGGGAATCTTCCCAGGCGCAACCGGAGTTGAGCGTTTGCCTTTATGAATCTCATCTGCGGTATCACAGACAGCGTCGAGATGCCGCGACATCCACTCAGATAATTTCAGACCCTCTCGATTTGCCTGTTTTACATAGCGAACCTTTCTGGAAACCGTAGATCGCATCTGAATCTGTGTCACAGCTGGCACATCTTCTTTCATGGCATTCTGTAATGCAGCTTTGGGCTTTTTCATGTTCATGGTTGCTTTAAATTATTCTGGAGTTCGTCTGTTATAAATGCTGCCGTGATCTGTCAGCGTCGCTTAAATAGTTTATCGCCTTCCGCCAGTTCGCCGTTGAGCTGTTCAATCACACTCCAGATGAGCCGATCATCCGGCGTTGAGCCTGCACACTCTTTCACGACCGCCACGGGTCTAAATTCTTCAGGGTCTGCCTGCCCGGAGGTGAAGAGCCTGCTCTCAACCCAGTGGGCCCCCTCTGTGCAGCAGTGGCAACTGGTTTCAGGTGGTTCATCCAGACCGTCCACTCCACAGGCTGAGCAGGTGAACAGTTTGCGAGACCCACCAGCCAGTGGCGTATCGCAAGCTGCTGGAAGTGCGCCAGCATTGCGCCAGTAAAGCACATGATTTGAATCGTAGCAGTGTCCATGAAGCAGAAGCGAAACGCCGCAACTGCGAGTTTCAATGGCTTTGCCTGTGCCAAGGTATTGCCCGATTTCGTCCCATACGTCCACTAAGGTGTCAGGCAGCGGACGCGTAACAGGGAACTTAGCGCAGTCGTCCGGGGTGCCTTTAATGCAGCAGAGGGCCGAATACGCAAGCTCCTGCATTTCGTAGGAGTACTGACCACATACCACGCGTTCCAGTTTGTCGATTAGTTGTTCTTTATTCATCATACTTAGCCTTATTAAACAAATTCATTACACCACTGGCACCATCTGGGCAGGAGCAGACTGCGGCCCGGTAGTAGAGCCGCAGGGGGTGTCGCTGGACTAACAGGCGCTCAGTGAGTCCCGCACTTCCTCATGACTGGTCATATTCAGAAGAAGCTTTCCAGGGCAGCGTGGTTCCGCCTGTGAACGGGTGACGTCTTCATTGAGTGCCTGGATATGAGCAGATTCAACGGTCCTACGCTGTACGACATGGTTGCTAAGGTTGAATTCGCACTGGAGCCTTCTGGCATCAGAATCCGCGTTCATTGCAATGCGTTCATCAAAGCGGCGGTTCATTCGCAGAGCCTCTTCGTGAGCTGCATCAACAAGGGTGCGTCTGGTGACATAGTCGTTACCAGCAAAAAACGATAGCTGAGCGTGTTCCGAAGAGTAGTCGGAGCTTCCCTTACAACGGGCAATCGCGGCTTCAGAGTGCAGGATTAATGAACTCAACCGTGAACAGACGTCATTGATGGTGCCTGTTTTCAGACAGTCGTGGATAAGTGTCCAGGCGGAAATGCTCAGCGGGCGGCTGGTGGTCACATAGGGATTGTAATGATCAACCGTTACGATTGTACGCAGTGAATGAAGCGATTCGGACTGCGTACGTAAGTCACGGCGAACAGTAGATGCCACCGAGGCAACATCTTTACATTCTTTGTCGGACATCGAGTCCAGTACGCGGATCTCCACCTCTGCCGCCTTTGAGGCGATATGCGCACTAATCTCCCCCTTAAGACGTTTGTAGTCAGCCTTGAAGCTTCCCACGCTGTCAATATCGATCCAGTAACCACAGCTGTAACCAGCATTACCAAACTCGTCATCTTTCTCATAGTTCGGACAGCCGTCATTGCTCCAGCCAGCTTTTTCCAGCAGCTCGTCAATAGCGACCAGCTCAGCCATTGGTGCATGTTCGATAATGAAATAATGGACACGGCCCCAGGCATATGCGCGTGAACGGCCATCAACAGAAGTATCAGAAGTCGTCTGACGGGAAAGTTTCATGAGGTACTCCAGTTCTGCCCGGTACCGCCGGGGCGGTGGTGCGAAAGCCGCACCATGAATGACACTATGATCCTCCTGACTTCTATTGTCAATACAATTGAAGCGGCGTTTTATTTATTCATTATTTGGACCCGGCTCGTACGGAACGACCGTCGGGACTTGCCGATCTTTCTACGGTGAGCAGGGGAAGGGAACATCCCAACGCTTGTTTCCAGATGTGCAGCCTGGGAGGGCGCAGAATGCCTGACAGAATCATCGTGCAGCGGTGGCGAAAGACCCGACAAACGGGAAAAGCATCCTTTTATTCCAAATCCAACCTCAGCTTTTAATTACGCCAGTACGTTTCCTAAACATGCCAAATCGGTCTCTTATACGCCCGGATGGGCCCGATGAAAACGATAAAATGAGAAAAAGAACCCGACACATCGCTGCTCTCTGGGAAAGCCGGTCAGCAGATGGAGCGCCAGAAACTAAATCCGCTGGTTTTAATAATGATTGAGGAGAACAAGATGAAAGATAACAAGACACGTCCTGTAGACTCGTATGCTCATGCTGATTTCATGGAGTCCGTCTTCAGCAACCTCAGGGCTTTCTGTGATGCGGAATGCCAGCGGCTAACTGCCGGTTATCCCCCAACTGTCAAACCAGAACAGCAAAGCACTGACGGCCAGCTGTCGGCGGCATAAAGCATTACCTGCCAGTTCGTTCAAATTTCTGCTTCCTTAAGCCCGGGCCAAAAGCCCGGCTCAATCCAAAAACTGAACGTACCAGTTTACCTCTATATCTCCTGAATCCCCTGCGACTTACAAGAGACCCGCACCGGTTTAGCCATTCCTGTCCTGCCACTCTCCCATCACTGGCCCAGACAACCGGAAAAGTAACTTTTCTCTCTGAGTCACCTTCTGAACCAGTTATTTTGCTTAAACGTAAAAACGGCCCACTGTTGTGAAGATTTAAAACGGACGGATCGAGTAGTATTGCCTCAGGAAAATTTTTAAAAAAAGTTACTTTTTCTTCTCCGCAACCTATTAGGAAAAATGTCGAACCTGGTATTGTTGTGTTGTAGCGCAGTTAAACAACCAACCAAAAAAGAGAACAAAAATGTCCGCAATCGAAACTGAAGTAAAAAACAACAGCAACGAAATCAGCCTTCGTGGTTACCTGGAACGCACTGGTAACGGTGCCCGTAAAGGCAACGGCCTTATCATTGACCCTTCGGTTGTTGTAGAGCAGGAAGGCTTTAACACCCGCACGGCCGGTATGGGCGAGCTCTACTATTCAATGCCTCACGTTGTGGAACACCTGAACAGCCTGGCCGATGCCTACATGGAAGACCCGTTCAGCGTGACGCCTATCGTTGTTCAGATGGTTAATGGCGTACCTGTACTGCGTCAGGGGGCTTGCCGTATCCGTTCCATCGCTATTGCAAACCGCCAGCTGGAAGCAGAAGGGCGTGAACGCATTACTCGTATTCGCTGCGAAGAGTTTCGCGGTAGCGCTTCAAAAGCAGAACTCTTCACCCTGACCGGCAACTCCAACCTGGCGCTGTCTGTCGTAGCTGAAGCGCTTTCAATTAAGCGTCTGGTTGAAGATAAAGAAGAGCCTAAGACCTTTGCGGAACTGGCAAAAAAACGTGGTAAATCAGAGCAGCATCTTCGCCAGATGGTTCGCGTACTGGACCTGCCTTCTGAACTACAGACCATGCTTGTGAGCGATCAGGTGAGCATGTACGTTGCACTGGACGAGTATATGTACAGCGGTGAGGATGCGGTAGATAACATCAACAAAGCGATCTCCATCTATGGCAAGGCGACGAAAAACACGCTGAAATTCGTCAAAGCTGCCAAGGTAGAAGAGCGCATGGCAGATCCGCAGACTCCGGAAAACATCGGTGCTGAGCAACCGGCAGATGATACTACCGATAACACCCCGGTACCGGATCAACTGAACGATGAAAGCAATACGGAGACGCTGGATACGCCACCGGTACAGGAACCGGCTCCAGCTCCAAAGGACAGCGCTCCTAAACAGAACCCGGCAGGTAAAGCACCTTCCATGTCCAGCGTTCTGAACAAAAAGACTGTGACCGTCATTGCAGACACCGCGATCCCGATTTTTGAACGTATTGCTGAAGAAGCCAAGCTTAAAGAAGGTGAATCTGTCAGTACTGATACTTACACGCTTGTTCTGACCAATGATGAAATGAACGATATCATCAACGCTCATGCTGACCTGAAAGAGTACCTGCGTAAGCATGCTGATAAGATGAACAAGGGACAGTCATGATTTTCTGACCGACCCCTCCATCCGGACGGGTCGGTAACTTTTTCAGGACAAGGGGAAACAGGGCAATGAAGAAGGCTGTTATCAACGTAGACAAAACTAACCCACTGCCAGTCCTGACGGATTCGGTGACCCGGGTAAGTATTCAGTGCACGGCAAAAGATGAAAACGGGGCAGGGATCGAAGTGAATATACTCGACCTGATTCAGGATCATGATACGGCTGAAGTGAAAGTGCAGTTTGGGAGCTCGCCTGTTCAGGCTCTGGCGATGCTCCGCCGGGTTATGACAGCACTGGAAAAGCAGGCAAACGCAGAACTGAATACAAACCACTATTCGCGTATGCAGTGATCTACTCTGGCAATTTCATCCATGCTGCCTCTGATCTGTCAATCGCGGGCGAAACCTCAGGATGAATAACGCTGATGTTAGCAGCTGGTGGAACAAACAGACTTAAATGGAAAATTGCAGTGAGTAAAACAATGCGTAACGTTGTTGCGGGTTACATTCAGCCGCTAAGCGGTTCCCGGACACTATGCTAAGCGTGGTCAGACGAAAGCTCAGCAGTATCGTCGACATGCAGGAGACCGTCAGACAGTCCTCACAAATGCTTGAGTCTGATGCAGCCATATTCCTGAAACGCGCCATAGTTGCGAGGATGCTTCAAAAAATAAAATATCAGGATAGTGAAGTTTTAAAAGACTGCCTTGGCGATTTTTTTATTTATGAACAACGTGAAAAATTGCGCCGACTTGGCGTGATTACTAACTGGGGGATTAATAAAACAGCAGACGGGAAGAATAATAAGTTGTGATAACTCAGTAAATATTAATTTAAAAAGCGTCTTCAGAAATAGAAAAAATGCAAATTATATTGCTACGGGTTATTAGCCGCTGAGGCTGTTTACATATAATACTTCTAAACAGGAGGTATTATGAAAAAACAACTGGCGTACGCTTCAAACTGTTCTGACAGTCTTTATTCGTATATTTATCGCACTCTGCAAAAACGGGCTGGTGATGAGAATGAAAGCCTTTATCAGCAGGCCATTTCCCGCTGCCGTACAGCTAAACAAAAAAAGAAACTGGCCGGGTATTATGCCGGTCCATGGCAGCTGCTTTTCAACGCGTGGTGTAACAATCGCGTCCCTAACACAGCGGTGCTGGCTCTTCTACTCCAGCAGTGCTTATCTCATTTCCAGTGCGAAGAAGTGATCGCAGCCTGGCAGTAACCCTATCAAGCCCCTTCGTATAGCGGAGGGGCAGGAGATATCTCATGTACAGAAACGACAGAAACGTGGATTCCTTCAACCTGGTTAATGCTCTTCAGCCGGTCTTTCGTAACACCGGCTGTGGGATATTTGAATACGATCGTAAAAAGCAGAATGAAACCGCTGATTCAATCTTACGAGCGTTGGCGTTAAATGCCGATTTCGCGAGGGCCTTAAAACAGTACGTCCGGATTAATTCTGTACGACGGGTTGTTCAGTTCGATGACGGCTCGGTTCGCTATGGTATTCATGCCGAATTTGAAGGGCATGATAAAATTAATTCCTTCCGTATTTTTAAAGATGAAGATACAGACGCATTTGACTCCTATTTTTATTTGGTTTGCGATAATAAAGCTGAGCTGGTGGATTTTAAAATGAACTCTCTCGATATTCAATTACAGGCTGTTTTTGAAAAAGTGACAGGTATTTATCTGTCACATTAAATATTCAAATTTTCAATCCTCGGGCTGATAGACAAAAAACGCACTTTAGAATAAAGATGAGATGAATATGAAAAACGTAAATATTTTGACTACCGATATCGCGGCCATTAATGCTCTTTCTGGCGTAGAACTGACGGACTTTCTCACTGCCGGGTATCAGGTAAACTGGTCAGGAGAAAGGGAGGTTTCGCTGGTGGGCTTTCCGTGTTTAGCAAGCAACAAGCAGCCGGTAGAAGTTGGTCCCGGTATTTTCATTAATCGCGTGTACAGCAAAGACAGCCAGTCTCTGTGCGGGAAATTGCGCTATGACCTGTCTAATGGTCTGGCATCCGGCGCATTTTCATTTTTCTCCCATTCAGGCTGGTATGGGGGATTCCGTGTCGTATCCTTCCGTGACAACGGGCCAGCTGCGTTGATCAACATTGGCATTGTCCATGAAAATGTTTTGAATGCGTTTTGTGCTGACTTCCCCCGGGCCAATGTGAGCGTAAACCGTTTTCATTGTGGCATGACGCTTGAGCAGATCCGCATGTTCATTTCAGACACCGCTTACGATATGCCGCTTTATAACAACGAGTCTGACTTTCGCAGGCTCGCCAGTTAGCATGGAGACTGGCTTCAGTGCTTACGCCTAAAAACCAATGAGCGAAGTGGCGGAACCGGTTGGCTTCGCCCAGTTGGCGTGAGCGATTAGTTCTATACGGGAAGAAGTCATAGTATTCTGAAATGATAGTTATCTCATACGAACGATAGTAATGGAGTTTCTTAATGGGCGTTGATATCTGCTGGCGATTTCAAAGGGAAGAAAAGCCTGGTAAATGGATTAATTTATCAAGCAATTATAAAGGGGACCGATCATATCTCCACTTTGCCTGGCTCGGATTTGATGTAGATCGTGAAAGGGCGAGCACATCAGCAGTTTTTATCCACGCATTACGCGGATTACCTGATGATATACCGTCCGAAGATGATGATTTATTCGGTGAACATTCATACTCATGGCTGACTTCGGAAGAAATTTTGTCAGCCATACCACCCGATAACGCCGGAGAGGTGATCCAGGAATTTGTCGAAGAAGTAAAGCGTCTCCACGTGGAGAACGGCAGCGTCCGTTTCGTCTTTGGATTTGAAGGGTAACCCGTAAGAAAGTAGCTATCTTACCCGGCTAGGTCTCCAATCTCTCAGATGCTCAAAGAGGGCCGGGCATGGTGCCCACACATCCCCTACCATTCCGATTTGATATTCGTCTAATACACCCTTTAAAGAAAACAAGCAGACGGCAATGAGACGTCGGATTAGCGTCAGCAAATATGAGACGTCAGTAGTCGATGTTTGTCCTGCGGAACGTGAATCTGTTTACAGGGGGTAAAGCCGTACCATCCATGAGGGCTCAGAGAGCCGGGGTCTCCTCCAGATCACTGGAAGTTATTGACTCTGGCAGGCCTATCCCTATGACTTTTTCCCGGATGGCAAATTAAGATCGAACAGGGCCAAATTAGTACTCTTTTCTAAACGGAAATACTGAATCACCCTGATATAACTGGTCTCTCACAAGACAGGAGATCATCAATGGAACGTGTAATATTTTCAGTAATCTTTTTTATGATGCTGGGCGTACCTTTTTACCTTCTTTATAAAATTGCCCGGGACATTTTTGGGACCGCCGGTGCTGGTGAGCCTGCACAATTGCCTCAGGGCAAGCAAAGACGCTCAGGAGGCGCTGGTTCGGGTTCGATCTGGCAAGGACACCATCTACAGGGGAGCAGCCATTTGAACCCCCTCGGAGGTGATTGTAATGGTGAAAATAGCATAGCTGGTGGTTGTGATGGTGGCGGTGGAGGAGGAGGAGGAGGAGGTGGTGGTGGTGACTGATAGCCTGCAATTTTAACTATCAGGATGAAACCCATGTCCAGCAACCGGAAAAAGAATTCATATCAACCGAAAAGCCCTGCCTTAAAGTGAAGCGTATTAAACGTGAAGGATGCTGAATTAGAGGGTATCGGTTTTATACTGAAGCGTAACTGGAAGAAGGATCTGAAATTAACTATTACGGAAAAGTAACTTTCTGACTCACCACGTACGCCCCTCGGTTATGCCATACAGTTTGATACGAAAACAGATCAGTAAGTAGATTGCTATACGCCGGAGAGAAGTCTATTTTTCATACACCGAACCTGTTTGGCCTGCAATGGAAGCAGGTATAATAATCACATACAAAGGAGGGCATTATGAATAAATTTTTATACGTGCTTTTGGCCTGGATTGTTGTGCTTTTTATCGCCAACAAACTGCTCGCAAGACGTAAGCCCAAGACGGTTAAAATCCTGGTACAGCGCAACGGGAAAGCCGCAGAGGTTGATGCTGTAGTGGTTCAGGGTTCAAAGAGAGCTAACAACAGTTCTGTTGCGGACAGCGACGCGGTAGATAGTTATTTTGAAATGAATCCTTACTCCCGCGAAAACCAGTCGAATGGTTGGGCTATGCTGGCCAGAGACGATGACCAGCTTAAATAATCAGTTGAGTGTGATGTGTAAAGCAGCTTAAAACTCTAAATGGACGAACAGGGGAGGTGACAAAGATGACAACCAATACAACAACGACCACCTACCGCTCAGAAGAAATCGTGCCGTTCAGACGGCCCAAAGGGGATCTGGATAGTCGGTATATGCCTCAGGTGTATGCAATGGTGCGGAACTGGGCAAGTAACCCTGCTCAATATGGTGAGGGTGTACTGGCCTCCTACCGCCAACCGGCAGTAAACCTTGCCTACCAGGTAAAAGGAACTCGTGTTGTTTTAATTCTGGTACCAGTAGAGTGCGAGCCACCTGGAGTGATAATGACGGAAACAGTCCTGTGGCCGTCACTATCACTTGTAGAAGTCTTGCAGACCTTGCAGGAGGCCTGGCAAAATATTCCGGCGTTAAACCCCTGACGACTTCTGTCAATATCACCGGCTAGTGATTTACCTCTCTGCTGGTGGTCAGCCCGCCTAAGTTCAAATTATCTCTTTCTAAATTAGCCCGGATAAAAATCGGTCCCTCTAAAATAGCCTGCCCTGAGTAGGCTACGTCATACAAAGCGTTGGCCAGTCACCAGCTGGCTGGTGGCCATAATGCTCCACAGGATAAACCGTATCAGAACTACGCAAAGAAAAAGCCCCAACAATTTACCGATGGGGCCTTTTGCAGACATTTTACAGCCTTACCAATGATAGAGCGCTAAGGCTTCTGCTTAGTGAACAGACTTGCCCACAGATAATGGATAAAGTTGAGCAGAATGTATGTTACTCGTTGCTCGAATTTCATCGGGGCTTTGTACTTTGTCGTTATGTTGTGAATATGAGTAAGGTCCGTATAGAGCCCTGGCGACTTCCTTGTTGACTTCAACACCGAACAGATGTGCTGAACAGACTCCGGTGTGAACAACCGTAGCCCTCGTCGTTGTTTGACTTTATGGATAAAATCGTCCATCCCCATACATAACCATTCCGGCTTGATGCCATCAAACTTACAACGTCCGTTTATGATGACGACATTGATACATTCCAGTTCTCTAGCCTTAAGAGCAGACTGAATAGCCCTGATGTGCCCCTGGTTTTGCTTAAACGGGTTCTGCAACTTGAGGGTTCGGGACTGAGTCCATTTCCGCCAGTGGCTTTCCTCCAGAGTACCGTAGAGCTTGCCTACGTAGTTTTTCTGCTCTATGACGTATATACCATGTGGGGCTACGAGAATGTGATCAACCTGAGTAGTGCTATGAGCCGACAACTGAAAGGTGAGATCACTAAGTAGCCCCTGAGCTTCTTCAGGAAGCCCAGATTCAATTGCCTTTGCAGTCCGCCGTTCCGCTATGGCAGAGGTCATAAAACCCAACAGACACAGCAACACGACGAAAATAAGGATAATGAAAGCTACCCCCGTAATGCTCCACAGCAGATTGAAAGCATCCATGTTACCTCACAGAGGGGTAGCTGGTGGCATTAACAGATTCTACCAAGCGGGTAGTGGTACCGGTAAGGCTCTCAATATTTGAAGACAGGCTCATCAGCATGCCGAGTGCAGAACGGAGATTACGATGAGGCTCATTGTAGTTTTTGAACGTGTCAGTGGAGTACATTTTTGAAAGACGTGTACGGATCTCTACTGACGTAAGATCTCCATCCACCAGGCCGTACTTAACTGCCTGAGGTGTTGGCCATACACGGCCTGAATAGAGAGAAACAGCATCGGCATCATGACGCGAGAGAAGCTTTTTACCCCGTCCAAGTTCAACATCAGTTATAAATTTTTCATGCATCGTGTTCAGGATCTCCTTCTGCATGAACTCCCTCGTTGAATCGGACAATGGGTGGAAGGGGTCAAGAGCATCTTTGAACTCACCGGCCGTAAGGGGCTCATTCTTGACGCCTACTGTGCTCATGATCTCTGACAGATTCCAGTGGTCCATACGCACACCGATAGAACCGATCAGGGCATTACTGTCGGCATAAATTGCATCAGCGGGCGATACCGCGTAATAGCATGCGGATGCGCATATGCCTTTCACACTAACGATGATTGGTTTATATGAGTCTGCGATATCAGAGAAAAAACGACCGGTACCGCTGGAGAGTACTTCGAGGGAGTTTTGCTTCGACCGTGCTTCATCGCCACGTTCTGTGCTCCCGGTTTTGTTACTCTTGTCAGCGGCTACAGATGAAAGAGAGCAACCGGCATCTGATACGCGTTCAATCTGTGGCTGGTGGTTTTTAAGCGCGTTTATCTGGCGGTAAATAATGATGGCGTCAGAGGGACCACCACCACCTGACTCTGCCTCGATAATAACTGCTTTGGCATGGGGATTATTGTAAGCTTTGGCAAGAGCTGTTGCGATCACTGTTCCATCGCCCGTTTCCGAGCCGGTACCCATCTCGCCAGAAATCCGTATTACAGCTATATGGTCTTTCTTCCCTTCAGCGTCCTGCCATTGTTCGTAAAGATTGTAGAAAGAAAACCCTACAGCGGTCATGGCAATTAGCGACATAGCAACTTTTGCCGTGGTATGAATGCGAAACATCTTATAAAAACGGTCAGCGTTATCATTGAGCGATTCTTTGATATTTGTAGGGGACTTCCTTTTTTTACTGCTTAACATCTGACCACCTTTACATGAGTTTTTGAAAGTTAGACCACAAGCGATTCAATGCAATTCCCAGTATCAATAAAGCGACTGGTGGGAAAAGTTGAGCGATATTGTTAAATAGTGACATATTCGGCATGACCAGGTAGACCATCGTTAAAGCACTGATCACCCAAAATGCTCGAAACCAAATACGATAAAACTGAACTGTAACCTTACCAAATACGTACCTCTTCAATTTCCACTGGTACATTCCATCTGCTAGCATGGCAAATAGATAGGGCAGAAAAACGATTAGCCACCCCAGGATTAAGTTCCACCGGAAAATGGACTGATAAAGTAAGAGGGGTATGTTTTTGGCCATAGTGTAATTAATAGAGGTAAATTTTTCAGCAACAATGTTAATACCTCTGGCTGGTTTTTTGGTGTCAGGGATCAGAATAGTATTCAGATAGTCAATTAACTTATAGTCATGTACCAACCAATTTAAAGTCGCTTCACTATTTGCAATAACAGACTTCCAACGGTCATTTGATATGATGGACCGGCTTGCATTAACCTCCTGAGTAATCTGATATTTGAGCTCCTCAGTATTCTGGAAAGCCAGGCTGTAACCAAAATAAATGACCATGCCAAAAAAAAGCATTGTTCTGAGCACTGCTGCTCTGCTTGTATTATCCGCAGCCATTGCTTTCCCTCCATTCACGAAAAAGAGCTAGCCTCTGATCGTGATTGCAATAGTTGTTACGCCACATCGTCGGGATACCCAGGAGCCAGTGGTACTGTTTAGGTATGATTTGGTCGATGAGGCTTAACTCCGCCAGTTCTTTATGCTCTGCGCTTTTCCACTCGATCTGTCCCACATCAGGAACAAATACAGCGGTCCTTGCTTTTGCGGCCTGGCGGGAAAATTCTATAAAGTTGATGCCCCACGGCGTCCAGTATCTGTACTGCTCGTTTAGGCCGATGTTAAACACCGGCAGAGAAAGAGTTGAGTCGGCAAAAGCCGAAATCACATTTTTGCAGACTCTTGGACTATCTATTTTTTCCTGTTCGGTTTTGAGATGAGTCAGCAGTGCACGGTCAATAATGCTGTTAAAGGTGTTTGTATAAAGGCCATTAGGGTCAGGAAGCCGATCTATGGCAGTAATGATTTTAAATTTTAACCGAGAAAGAAAGGGAGAGTCCTCAATAGTAACTATATGACTATGTGTTGTTTCTGGATGAATCTGGGGTTTGATGCGCTGTACTTGTTTAAAAGAGACACTACCTGGCAAATTAATGAATGCGCCCACCGTGCGTGTCAAATCGACGAAATAAGGCAAAAGATAACAACCAAGCATACGGGCATTCTTCTTTACAAGATCACACCGTTCGTCATTGTTATCGAAAGAAATACGGAAACTAACGAATTTACGTTCAGGACCTTCGCTGGTGGTCAGCGATTGAATCCATTCATGGCATGAACCTTGTGGTACCGACCAGTAGCTGGTTTCACGGTCCCCAAAGGGATCAGTCGTGATCAACTCTCCCTTTAAAAGGAAAAGCTCAGACAGGGTATTTGCCATGGAGAATAGGGAATCGATATCGTTGCTCTGACAAAATTTTCCCAAATGATGAAACGCGTTTTTTTCTATCTTAGTTAGCCGATCTCGAACTTCCTGAGAATCTGCGTACTTTAAACCCAAAGACTGAAAGCGCCTTTTTACGAGCGAGCGACATTTGCTGACTTTTAGTGCAGAGCTTAAAATTTGCTGGCGCGTCAGGACAATTTTTTCATCCATCAATGCAACTTCCTTAGAAATTTATTAAGATTTTTGATATCGAGATTTTGACGCAAAGTAACTTTTCCGGCCTTCTTGAAAAGCATTTCCGACAGAGTTGTGTTTGGCTTCATTTGTTTCTCAGCAACAGCAATAGGGATTTGGCCTACAACCTTCCTGCCATCTTGAAGCCTGGCAACTATGTGAAACATAGGGACCTGACCCAAGAGATCCTTTGGAATACTCTCTTCTAAAGTTGTCTGCTTTCTTTCTGAGATTGAACCTGAGAAGTTATTATGCGGCAAAGATGTTTCTGAACCGGTCGTATAAGTGACCATATTTGTGCTTATCGCACTCTTACCAAAGTTCTCTACAACAAGCGTCTGAGTAGGAGTATCGTTGACTCGCAAGCTTATATAATTGTTGCAGAGCCCCGTAATTCGATTGGCAGTTTCAACACTTGCCGCAGCAATAAAGTCGGAGATGGTTTGGGTGCAAATAAACAGTGCAATTTTCGCTGCACGACCCTGCGCCAGAAGGTTAATCATAGGGTTGTTAATGGCTGAGTGTGCCTCATCAACAAAAATACTTATCCTGGAATTAGCTGACATATCACCATCCTGAGCGTTGTAGCGACTACCGGCACAGGAGGTCAGATCTGACATTATTAATTGAGAAATAGCAGCTGCTGTATCGGGGTTTGAAAGGCCATCAAGCGAAATGTATAGCACCCCGCCAGTGCTGAACATCCCTTCGCTTGTTACAATTTCTCTTGATGATACTGAGTTCGGGTTAGGAGATAAAAGCTCATTTAAAGGTTTTTCAATGAGCATATCGAAAACAGGCATAATACCTGCGGTCATTTTAGCCATATGCTCTGGGTCGGACATTGAGTAATCAATAAGCTGGGAAACAGTATCTAACCAGTCTATTTGTTCGGACCCCTCGTAATTCATGAAATGAGCCGTAAACCATTCAGCGAGACGCTTGAAACGTACCGGCAAGGTTTCGTTAGCGACGTACTTAACTTTTTCGGTCCAGACATCGTAACCATAATATCTCGCGTAACATGACTCCATTACCTTGACTGTAAGATTCACAATAGACATGTGGCTTTTCATGTTCTTGTGAATCAGATAAATAGAAGGCTTTTTCTCTATGTAAGAAAGCCCGGAAATCACATTGGAAACGAGAGCCTTGGCATACTGAACGAATGGGTTAACCTCACCGGGAACTGTCACCAAGCTCAAAAGACGAGATGTTAGGTCAGAAACATTAGTATAGGTGTTGCAGACATCAATACAGACCGAAGATGCTGGCTGGCCAGGATGAAATTTATAGAAAGGAAGACCGAGGGTCTTAGCCTCTTCCATTAGAGATTCTCGCCACTCTGCATCGTTCTTTGGATCTATGACAACAACAACATGACCAAGATGAAGCATGCTAATGCTTAGTAAACGCTGTAGCACCGTTTTCCCGGTACCCACGTTTCCGGTTATCAGAGTATGACCAAACCAATTGTCTTCAGTTACAAATATGGGTTCCCTACGTTCCACAGCAAAAATTGCATTGCTGCCGCCCATCTTACGAGCCATTGCGTCAAAATGTCTCTTAATTGGGTTGAAGACGAATGGCAACTCGATCTCACGTTTATCACTGGAGAGGTTAGCTATTTGATATGCCCGATCCGCATGTTCCGGGCCCCACTCAAACCCATCACAAAAATAGGACTTTCGCTCGGGTATATCCTTATTTTTATTTTGATAATCCTGAACCAGTTGACGATACTTTCGCTCATTGGAGAAAAAGTTACTTTTGTTAATTACACGCAGTGAATCAAGACTAACGAACATGAAATGTCGCTTGAATACACGCCAATGAGCCATCAAGAATGGCGCTGCTGTTTTGCAACGATAAAGGCACAGCAAAAAAAGCAATATTGAGGTGAACAGAACTATTGGGGCGATGTCCAGTCCGTCTGAAGAAAGTCCCATATAAAGCATAGAAACCGAACAAATCAAAAGTATTGAGGCACTACGATACTCAAGAATAGGCCGATAAAAATTCTCTTGTGCATGGAGGTTAGTCCTCTTCGAATCTGACATTATAGGTTCCCAGCCTCTTTCAGGTTATTGATAATTCGTTCAATGTCCACTTTCGCCCGGTCTGATGCGGCCAGCAAAGTAGGCATGTTAAATGCATGGCATTTTGTATTGATCACAGCACCAGAATTAACGAGGTACTGAGGAAGCTTATTGAAAAGATCTTGAGCCTCTAACTGCGACCCAAATTTTTCCACGCAAGATTGGGTCAGATAGAGAGTATTAGGAGTACTTACCATAAATCTGTTTTTGCGCTTTCTTTTAAACGCCACCTCCATTTTGGACAGAATTTGATGCAGTACTGACGCAATTTCTACAAATTCAAGCTCTGTAACGTCACCTTCGCTTATAAGCGAGAATTCACCATTTTGGTCTGATTCAGTAGTTGCAAAGACTTTACTGTTCAGATTGTGACCAGAAACAGGTGATGCTGGTTTTTGTACTTCTGCTTTGTCCGATGATTTATTCCGGTTGCGCTTGGGATTTTGTTTTTCTACCGGTGCTGTTGGGGCGAACAGTCTGGCCAGTGCTGGCGAAAGATGATGCCCCTTAGCGTCTGTGGGCGCATGCTCTCCATTTGATTCTTCAAGTACAGGAGGTAAGGCGGGCTCTTCACTTGCCATCACACTGGTTGCGGCTGCTTCGGTCTGGGAATACACAACTTCAGCTGGTGGTGGGCAGTTACCCTCAGTATCTGGTTCTGAGTTTTCTTGTCCTACAGAAACATCCATAGAGCGTTCAATCGTACCCTGGGGATCAGCGTTCTGTTCTCGGTTAAGTTCTGGTAATTCTGACGGCTCGGGGAGAAGCTTTTCATTATGGACCGAAGAGCTTGTTGCACAACTACCGACTTCTGGCCGAGAAACACTAAGCTGTGTGAAATCGGTATAATCAATGATCTCATGCTCTTCATCTTCTTCCTCAAAAAGATGTTGATAATGTTCATATTCCACAGCCTCAGTTTTCAGCGGACCAGTCGCGGATGCACTATCGGTTCCATGATATTCCACGTCGCCAGAATGTTCTTCGACTGCATTTACACGTGGGGGAGGCAGCTCAAGCGTTTGCTTTGGACGTGGGGCAGAGTTTTCAACAGAAGACTCATCATTAATCACTAATGCCTGATACATAGAAGTATTGAAAAGTGACTTTAAAGTTGTTGGCCTTCTTGGCTCATGATAGGTGAGCTGGAACCCGGCGCAGTTATCGCCGAGCTGGACTAAACGCAGATCGTCAATGTCCCTTACTATCCACATTCCATCGAGAGAGCCTTCTCTGAATGTCAGTTGGAAATAGGGCTCTTCACTAAATGCTTTTTCATCTAATCCCGGCAGCAATGCCATAGTGGCATCTATGTTGAGGTAGGGGACAGCATCTACACACACTATATAGTCATTGGAAAGTGGAGCGCTTAAAAGGAGTTCATGAAGTTGGTTGACCAGGACATGGGATTCCGTGTCCTTTGCCGATTCATCTTCACTTTCTTCTATATCAGGAATGACAGGATCAGCTGCTTCCTCACCCTCAGATTTAACTATCTGCGTGTCATTATCAATTTCATTATCACTTTCGGCTTTCTTCTCAAAATCGTCGGATGAGCCTTCATTTTTCTTAGAATGTATATCAACATCAATAGAGGCAGTGGAGCGGCCTAAATCATTAACCTTAAGAACAGCCGTCTCAACAGTATCAGTAATTTTAGTTATAGCGTCCCGACCGGGCACTGGTCTTCTGTATTCAGTAACTGTTTTTTGCTCGTCAATGTAAATAAAGTCTTTATTGGCATTAACGCTAAAAAGACCCGGCACTGAGTCAGGGATTTTATAGGAATCAAAGATTAAACCAATCCACCTTAGCTTAAGAAGGTTATAGAATTCTAGTTTCCCTATCCCATTTCTAAAGATGTTTGATATTTCGTTTTCCGAATAGATACCCGGAATGAAGTAGTGAACGACACGCTCATCATCATAGGGCTCGACGTAACCACGTTGAACTAGGGATTCTACCAATACCGTCTTACCAGCCTCTCCCTGAGGGAAGTTATATTTATGTAATTCGAAATCATTGAGAACAAAATCAAGGAATGCGTTCTCGTTAAGGTATACCTCACCATTTACGATAATGATGTGCATAGGCTTAGCATTGTAATTGTTGATATTGATACTGGTAAAGTTGTGCTTGATGGTACTAATGGCCCTTGCTGCTGCATCATTAGAACGCAGACCCATGATAGGGTCACGTAAAACATTAAGGTCTGTACCAGTAGAATAGAAATCAGCGGTCCTCACGCATTTAGACAAAAAGTCATTCCCATCAGTATAAACGTTTAGGGCGGTGATCATTTTTGAATAAACACGTTCTTTATTTACCCGATCCAAAAATGCAAGACATACCGGGTTTAGGATTCGCTCAAGGAAAACGCTGGACCAGATATTATGTTGATTATGAATACGCTTTCGCCAGTGGATTTCGTATTCAACCACGTCATTTTCACGTGCCCAGTCAAGAAGACTTTGTGAGCTTGGCGTCCAAATGATCGGACTAGCTAAATTCAGGCTTACAATATCGAGATCGTAAACCTTTCCGGCATCATGGACTAAACCACAGATAAACGCAGCATAGAGATATACTTTTCTACGGACTACTTCTTCATCTTGATATCCGATTGGTCTCAGTTCTGAGTGATGCGCATTTTTTAAAGAGAGTATGGCCACTTCCAGGCTGTGAGAAAGTAACCCACCAATACCATTATGATGATGATTTTCGGAAGCTGGCAAAAGATGTATCCAGCGAACATATTCAACCAAGGGCTTTAATACTAAATTAGTAAATGTATATGCATCGTCCCTGATGTCGCTATCGCTGATAGCTAACATCATTGAAATTGAGTGCAGCTTTTCCCGATACAGAGACAGGATTGACTGTTCATTAAATGTCTGTATGCCCGTCGGACGAGTTGGATACTCGATGAATTTCAGGACTTCTGGATTTGGATGATCAGGAACAGTGTACTTCTGATCTCCTAGAATCTGCGCAAAAGGAGAGAGGCTTGATATATCCTCAATCATTACAGAGGTTGCATCATTCTCCTGAGATGAGAATATCCCCAAAATCCGTTTAATACATAAATACAGCGCCCTGAAATTCATCATCATACCTTATCGACGTTTGCCTGACAGTTCGGCTGCAATGTATGCCTGCACACTTTTATATTGCATTACTTTGGTGATGAACTCTGCTGGACTGTATGGCCCATCCTTACGGCGAGAAACATTCAGAGTCTTTTTCACATTCTCAACATATAAATTAATACTCTTTATAATGTTGTGAGACATAACCGGATAGTCGCTTACAGCCAGTAAACCCAATGAGTTGTACTCATACATTGTGTTCATGAGCTGGTTCATCTCGAAGATGTACTTGTAAAACCTCATGGTGTTGTGGTTATTGAAGTTGAGTTGTACTGGTTCAAAACTGAAAGGTACAAACTGAGTTGATGACATGAATGAGTCATTCTTGTCGAACTCAATTGACTTAATATAAGCAACAAGATTTTCTTTCATCTTATTGTTTTCTTCATGCAGCTCGTTGAACCAATCCTGAATAGCCTGAACAAGGTCAGGATGTTTAACTGCATCAACCGTTTTAAAGAGAGAGGAAATAGCGATACTCACATCATCAAAACCTCTGATGACTGCTCCATTTCTGGCAGTTAAAAACCGGTTAAAATCTGGGGTGCCGGGGTTAATAATAACTTTGGCCATACCCTGGTGCTCTGGTCTACGTTGAGTAGAAGTTTGAGCGTTTACGCCTTGCTTTTTATTTGAACCTTTTACCATTACATCTTTTGGTTCAATGTTAATACGCTCATTGTCCGTGATAATTGCGTCGGTCATTGTGCCACCTTAGTTTTTGAGTATTGACGGATTTTTCGTCCAAGTTCGATATATGCTGAATGATAGAGCTCAAGCATTTCTCTGTAAGGCTCCAGCAATGCTTCCGTTTCAGAAATCATTTCGTATTCCCAGCTGGCATGGTTTACAAAACAGTTCTTAGAATATTTTCCACTTTTCATTGGTTGCACCCGTTTTGACATGTGACTAGGCGCTCTTGTTTTATAAGGGCTGAACTGATGCCAAGTGATCGTTACTTTTCTGGCATTACCAATTAGCTCAACTTTTGGTGCGTAAGAACCCAGATACTCCCTCTTTGGAACTTTGCTATGTCGGGTAAGGTTAATCTCTTGGTGGTTTCGTTCCTTCCACTTGATCCAGTATTTTGTAATGAGATCTTCAGCCTCAACACGCAAACCTTCAATCTGAGCACGTAAATTTTTACGTGTTAGCTCTATAGAACTTATAAGATTCGAATTACTCATGACGCCTCCTGATGTGAAATTACTATACCGGAGGAAATTTCCGTTTTTTTTCACGAACAGAAGATTTTTGAATGCTCTTTGATGAGGGAATTGAACAGATGTAATGCACTCGCTGTTTCCCCCATTCGGGAGGGGCCTTCAGAAACAGTAACAGCGAGTTTAGCCTCACTTCCATCGCTACCCTCTAAAGTTACTTTTGAGGGAATGACCATTGTGGATTATTGCTTTTGATAATGTGCATTGCTCTATTAAAGTTATACATATATCTAGTGCCACTTTTCCAAAAAAAATGACCCTATGGAACTTTGTCCATAGTGACACTTTTATAAAAAGTGACCCTATGACGACATTACATAGGGTCACTTTTCAAACATAAGTGACCCTATGTGAGGTATTCATAGGGTCACTTTTCTTTGTTTAGTGATCCTATGTAAGCATGAGGTTGATGAAAAGTAAAAATGTCAGTTTATGACGGTCAGTGAAAGACGTCGTTATTCTAATCCAACGTTGGGAGGGGCTGGATTTAGGTTTTTTTTTAATCGCTTCACATTTCGTTAGCATGCGAAGAAATTTTGATAAAATTCTGGTCAGTTTGGTTAAAAAGTGTTACAAGTAAGCGGTGTGGTTGAAGGGATAGATTTAAGGCTTATTCAAGCCTTAAGAAAATACTAAAAGTTACTTTTCACCCTACCGAACACCTAACAAAAAATCCATGTTGAAGATTTGAACAATTGTAATGGCGCAAGGACAATCAGCACATGTCAGAATCTGATAATTTAACTCGTAGCTTACTCGGTAAACTTTTCCGCACTGAGATTTCGCTTATTCGTAGTTACCGTGCATTTTTAATGTTATTGCCTGTGCATGGATCTTCTGCATATCAAACTGGGACTCCTCTTCTCCAGCGTCGCCTATTTGGGAAAGGATTTAGTACAGCCGCTGATTTAGCTTTTGAAGTGGAAACACGTCCAGGTAGTTTTTTGGTTCCGCGTACACTCGGAAAGGAAATTACATGGGAGAGGTTTTTTTCTGCGGTCTTGGACGGTGATTCCAATGTAATTCGTGAATATGATACAAATGATATTGACTATGGTATTTACGATGCCGGTGAAAAAGTGACTTTTCTGAATGGTACAGTGGATATCTATAATCCCAAGAAGATTCATGAGTTGCGTTCTAAATGTGTTGATATACAGAATGACTACTTTATGCAGGTGTTCTTTATCTCAATGCTCGCACCAGAGTTTGTAAGTGTTTTCTTTGGTTTAAAACCAACTACAGCTGATGCTATTAAAGACATTGGTTATTCATCGTTAAAAACAATTAACGATGTCGTTCTTTTCCCACGTACAATTGCTTTCTCACAAGGGCATATTGAAGAGAGTGTTTCACTTAAAACGAAAGTTTTTGCCTGGGCTTATGAATTGTCTGCTGACATCCGGTTAGGAAAAGTTAGTGATGATTTGATGGAACTATTACGTTATGACACTATGTTCACCAGTCACCGTCAGGATGTGTTCAACACTTTAACAAATAAAGTTATGTTAAAGGATTATTAATATGGCAAAGGTCGATCAAACAAAAGCTAATGCTCTATTGCGAGCAGCAAGGACTATGTCGCTTGGGGCAAATAAAAATACAATACGAATTTTGTACGGTAATCATGTTGCTGAAAATATCGATTTTGAGCCTGGTGCAAAAACAAAACTCAAAAAAGGTATCCGGGGCTGGAGCAAACGCACAGATAACCGCCGAGCTTTTTCTGCTGTTATTGATGTCGCAGTTAACTATTTTGGTTTTGATCCAATAAATCCGGAAGCGAGTTTTCGGCAAATTGACTTCAACCGAATAATGAGTGTCCTTCATAATCTGGGATACTTTGTATGCGCACCGGAAGTTAATAAAATAATAGAAATCCTTACTTCTATGAAAGAAATTGAAGAACTAGGTGCCTGCGAAAAATGTAAACGCCCATACATTGTGCCAGTGACAAATGATGCTTATTGTCCACGTTGCAGATTATCTTCAACTGCTTCAGCCATAGAGAGGTATTCTCAAGAAGAATTAGATTAAATTTAAAAAAGATATCGCGAAACTTGCCTTGTCTGAATCTAAATATTGACTTAAGTCAAATTCTGTTGTTTGCTTTACAATCAAATATTAGTTACAACTTAAATATTAACTCTTGACAAGTAAAGATATAATTTGATTTTTCTTTATACAGTCTTTCTTCGTTCCAAAAAATGTTCACCTTTTTTTCTGTTGAAAACGTAAAACTACTTAGGTTCTCTAAAACCTTCTATGCATGACGACTTCTTAATCGCTTTCAATTAATATATTTTATATTCTTGCCTAAGTTCGCTTCTTTGATCCTTAGCTATTCCTTCTTTGAAATATAGAAACAGCGTTACTGGTGATGATTTTTTTCAGCTCTTAATACACCTGTTTTCAAAGCAATATTTGCTTTTAGATATTCGATAAAACCATGTTTTTGTTACACCGGATTTTTCACAATGTGCAAGATGGATGATCTTTCCATCACCGAGACTATCTTCTTAGTCAGCACTCCTTTTCCGTCCTTTTCAACATAAAAACGACCATGCTATACGAGCTCTAACCTTTTTTTTGTATGCCATCATAACCGCATCAGAAAAGGAGAACGGTCTATGACTCGTATTGCATTAGCGCCTTCAAAGATGGTTTTGCTTATGTCTTTGGTAATTACTGGTGCCCACGCCAGCCCTGAGCAACCCCTAATAAAAGATACGCCCTTTGTATCAGGCCAGGCTTATAAGAAGGGTTTCTTCTGGTATGACGATCCTGCTAAAAAAAGCGAAGCTGAAGAAGAAAAGGTTTTGCCACCAACCGGTGCTGCTAGCTCGCCTTCAAAAGAGGAAAAGGTAGATTTAAATTCAAAATGGCTAAAAGAGAATATGCCTCGACTGTTAACGCAGGCAATGGATAACCCTACCGCAGAAAATCTATCACGTTATTACACGGCGCAAAGGTTAATGCTGGATATCAGTACGCGTTTTTCTGACAAATCAAAAGATTATTTTCTTAAAAACCCGATGATGTCTGAAAAACGCAGGCAACCAGTGGAAAAGGTGGCACTGGATGCTCACCGCACTGTTGTTGAAAAAAATCAGCAAACGGTAATGAAAGATATCTTTACTAAGTCAGGTTTATTTTTCTTTTTCCAGAGTACTTGCCAGTTTTGCCACGAAGAGAGCCAAATACTTCAATTTATGCAGAACTATTATTCGGTAGATATTCTTCCAATCAGTATGGATGGAAGGCCATTGCATAATGGCCTTTTTCAGGATTTTAACATCCCCAATGCACAAATTATTGATCAATTTAAAATTCGAGAGGTACCTACAATTTTCCTGGTTTCAAAGGATGGGACATCAGCTCAGCGCATTAGTGAAGGCATGATCTCCGCTGATGAATTAAAGAACACTATTATACTTGCCGCGAAGGGCATGAATCTGATCGATGACGCTTCGTTTCAGTCAACTCTAGATATTAAAAGGCAATATACCATCGGTGATGATGGCGTTATTACCGTTAATAAATCCGAAATGGAATCAGACCCATTCTTACTTCAAAAAATAATGGACCAAAAACTCGAAGGCTATGACATGCCTACGGCCGATCCGGTCAATTATCTCAATGCTGGCGGCAGTTTTGGAGGCACTTATGCGCAGTAATGCCGTTTTCAACTTCAAAAAGTTACTTTTGTCTCTTTCTGTTTGTGCTGCAATTTTAGCCCCGACTGCAAATGCAGACAACGCAATGCGTAACATTTTCAATGGCATGATGACGTCTACCAGCCCGGCCACCTTTTCCACAGCAACCCGTACAGGCATAGTTGGCGGGTCAATGTCTTACCGAACAACAAACGTTAATACCAACCTTGTTTCCATGTCGTTTCCAAAAGCTTCTGTCGGTTGTAATGGTATTGACGTTTTTCTTGGGTCCTTCAGCATGATCAACGGGGACCAGCTTGTGCAGGTGGCCCGTGGTATTGCCCAGGGTGCGGCTATCTATGCTTTTAACGTTGCTGTTTCAGCTATTTGTGCTGACTGTGCTGCAACGATTAATGACATCCAAAACAAACTGCAAGCGCTAAATAAATTTGCGAAAGATTCATGCAATGCAACTTACTCTTTCCTTTCTGAAAACGTGGGTACGCCAAGCCAGTTCGCTAACTCAGTTAGCTCTGGACCAGCCTCAATTCTGGGATCGATTAATGGTCTCATTCCTGATTTTGGCTCATCGATGACAAAGTCACCTGAAGCTGTCACTTCTCAGGTTAAAGCAAAGGATCCCGAAGAGTTCGCTGAAAAATTCAGTGGTAACCTCTTCTATATGTCGTTCATGGATATTGATAAGGGAACAATGAACATCGGAGGGGTAACGGAGTTATCCGGTTATAAATTGGCAGAACAACTTATGTCTCTCGTGGGTACTGTCATTATCAACTGGGATAGCAAAGGGGCACTGTTGCAAATAGTCGGTGGTGATAAACTTATCATCCCCTTTTGCTGATGGAGCTGCACATGAACCCATTCAAAGGCCGGCATTTTCAGCGTGACATCATTCTGTGGGCCGTACGCTGGTACTGCAAATACGGCATCAGTTACCGTGAGCTGCAGGAGATGCTGGCTGAACGCGGAGTGAATGTCGATCACTCCACGATTTACCGCTGGGTTCAGCGTTATGCGCCTGAAATGGAAAAACGGCTGCGCTGGTACTGGCGTAACCCTTCCGATCTTTGCCCGTGGCACATGGATGAAACCTACGTGAAGGTCAATGGCCGCTGGGCGTATCTGTACCGGGCCGTCGACAGCCGGGGCCGCACTGTCGATTTTTATCTCTCCTCCCGTCGTAACAGCAAAGCTGCATACCGGTTTCTGGGTAAAATCCTCAACAACGTGAAGAAGTGGCAGATCCCACGATTCATCAACACGGATAAAGCGCCCGCCTATGGTCGCGCGCTTGCTCTGCTCAAACGCGAAGGCCGGTGCCCGTCTGACGTTGAACACCGACAGATTAAGTACCGGAACAACGTGATTGAATGCGATCATGGCAAACTGAAACGGATAATCAACGCCACGCTGGGATTTAAATCCATGAAGACGGCTTACGCCACCATCAAAGGTATTGAGGTGATGCGTGCACTACGCAAAGGCCAGGCCTCAGCATTTTATTATGGTGATCCCCTGGGCGAAATGCGCCTGGTAAGCAGAGTTTTTGAAATGTAAGGCCTTTGAATAAGACAAAAGGCTGCCTCATCGCTAACTTTGCAACAGTGCCCCATTGTCGTTTTCAGAAGACGGCTGCACTGAACGTCAGAAGCCGACTGCACTATAGCAGCGGAGGGGTTGGATCCATCAGGCAACGACGGGCTGCTGCCGGCCATCAGCGGACGCAGGGAGGACTTTCCGCAACCGGCCGTTCGATGCGGCACCGATGGCCTTCGCGCAGGGGTAGTGAATCCGCCAGGATTGACTTGCGCTGCCCTACCTCTCACTAGTGAGGGGCGGCAGCGCATCAAGCGGTGAGCGCACTCCGGCACCGCCAACTTTCAGCACATGCGTGTAAATCATCGTCGTAGAGACGTCGGAATGGCCGAGCAGATCCTGCACGGTTCGAATGTCGTAACCGCTGCGGAGCAAGGCCGTCGCGAACGAGTGGCGGAGGGTGTGCGGTGTGGCGGGCTTCGTGATGCCTGCTTGTTCTACGGCACGTTTGAAGGCGCGCTGAAAGGTCTGGTCATACATGTGATGGCGACGCACGACACCGCTCCGTGGATCGGTCGAATGCGTGTGCTGCGCAAAAACCCAGAACCACGGCCAGGAATGCCCGGCGCGCGGATACTTCCGCTCAAGGGCGTCGGGAAGCGCAACGCCGCTGCGGCCCTCGGCCTGGTCCTTCAGCCACCATGCCCGTGCACGCGACAGCTGCTCGCGCAGGCTGGGTGCCAAGCTCTCGGGTAACATCAAGGCCCGATCCTTGGAGCCCTTGCCCTCCCGCACGATGATCGTGCCGTGATCGAAATCCAGATCCTTGACCCGCAGTTGCAAACCCTCACTGATCCGCATGCCCGTTCCATACAGAAGCTGGGCGAACAAACGATGCTCGCCTTCCAGAAAACCGAGGATGCGAACCACTTCATCCGGGGTCAGCACCACCGGCAAGCGCCGCGACGGCCGAGGTCTTCCGATCTCCTGAAGCCAGGGCAGATCCGTGCACAGCACCTTGCCGTAGAAGAACAGCAAGGCCGCCAATGCCTGACGATGCGTGGAGACCGAAACCTTGCGCTCGTTCGCCAGCCAGGACAGAAATGCCTCGACTTCGCTGCTGCCCAAGGTTGCCGGGTGACGCACACCGTGGAAACGGATGAAGGCACGAACCCAGTGGACATAAGCCTGTTCGGTTCGTAAACTGTAATGCAAGTAGCGTATGCGCTCACGCAACTGGTCCAGAACCTTGACCGAACGCAGCGGTGGTAACGGCGCAGTGGCGGTTTTCATGGCTTGTTATGACTGTTTTTTTGTACAGTCTATGCCTCGGGCATCCAAGCAGCAAGCGCGTTACGCCGTGGGTCGATGTTTGATGTTATGGAGCAGCAACGATGTTACGCAGCAGGGCAGTCGCCCTAAAACAAAGTTAGCCATTAAGGGAGTTAAATTGAAAATATCATTGATTTCTGCAGTGTCAGAAAATGGCGTAATCGGTAGTGGTCCTGATATCCCGTGGTCAGTAAAAGGTGAGCAACTACTCTTTAAAGCGCTCACATATAATCAATGGCTCCTTGTCGGAAGAAAAACATTTGACTCTATGGGTGTTCTTCCAAATCGCAAATATGCAGTAGTGTCAAAGAACGGAATTTCAAGCTCAAATGAAAACGTCCTAGTTTTTCCTTCAATAGAAAATGCTTTGAAAGAGCTATCAAAAGTTACAGATCATGTATATGTCTCTGGCGGGGGTCAAATCTATAATAGCCTTATTGAAAAAGCAGATATAATTCATTTGTCTACTGTTCACGTTGAAGTCGAAGGTGATATCAAATTCCCTATAATGCCTGAGAATTTCAATTTGGTTTTTGAACAGTTTTTTATGTCTAATATAAATTATACATACCAGATTTGGAAAAAAGGCTAACAATGCGTTGCAGCACCAGTCGCTTCGCTCCTTGGACAGCTTTTAAGTCGCGTCTTTGTGGTTTTGCTGCGCAAAAGTATTCCACAAAGCCGCAACTTAAAAGCTGCCGCTGAACTTAACGTTAGGCATCATGGGTGAATTTTTCCCTGCACAAGTTTTCAAGCAGCTGTCCCACGCTCGCGCGGTGATCGAGCGCCATCTGGCTGCGACACTGGACACAATCCACCTGTTCGGATCTGCGATCGATGGAGGGCTGAAGCCGGACAGCGACATAGACTTGCTCGTGACCGTCAGCGCCGCACCTAACGATTCGCTCCGGCAGGCGCTAATGCTCGATTTGCTGAAAGTCTCATCACCGCCAGGCGATGGCGGAACATGGCGACCGCTGGAGCTAACTGTTGTCGCTCGAAGCGAAGTAGTGCCTTGGCGCTATCCGGCGCGGCGTGAGCTTCAGTTCGGTGAGTGGCTCCGCCACGACATCCTTTCCGGAACGTTCGAGCCTGCCGTTCTGGATCACGATCTTGCGATTTTGCTGACCAAGGCGAGGCAACACAGCCTTGCGCTTCTAGGCCCATCCGCAGCCACGTTTTTCGAGCCGGTGCCGAAGGAGCATTTCTCCAAGGCGCTTTTCGACACTATTGCCCAGTGGAATGCAGAGTCGGATTGGAAGGGTGACGAGCGGAACGTCGTTCTTGCTCTTGCTCGCATTTGGTACAGCGCTTCAACTGGTCTCATTGCTCCTAAGGACGTTGCTGCCGCATGGGTATCGGAGCGTTTGCCTGCCGAGCATCGGCCCCTCATCTGCAAGGCACGCGCGGCGTACCTGGGTAGCGAGGACGACGACCTAGCAATGCGCGTCGAAGAGACGGCCGCGTTCGTTCGATATGCCAAAGCAACGATTGAGAGAATCTTGCGTTGAGCGGCATGTGCGAAAAGTGCATCGACCCGCGCCGAGGGCATCTGATGCCTAACTCGGCGTTCAAGCGGACGGGCTGCGCCCGCCGCTCAACTATGCGTTAGATGCACTAAGCACATAATTGCTCACAGCCAAACTATCAGGTCAAGTCTGCTTTTATTATTTTTAAGCGTGCATAATAAGCCCTACACAAATTGGGAGATATATCATGAAAGGCTGGCTTTTTCTTGTTATCGCAATAGTTGGCGAAGTAATCGCAACATCCGCATTAAAATCTAGCGAGGGCTTTACTAAGCTTGCCCCTTCCGCCGTTGTCATAATCGGTTATGGCATCGCATTTTATTTTCTTTCTCTGGTTCTGAAATCCATCCCTGTCGGTGTTGCTTATGCAGTCTGGTCGGGACTCGGCGTCGTCATAATTACAGCCATTGCCTGGTTGCTTCATGGGCAAAAGCTTGATGCGTGGGGCTTTGTAGGTATGGGGCTCATAATTGCTGCCTTTTTGCTCGCCCGATCCCCATCGTGGAAGTCGCTGCGGAGGCCGACGCCATGGTGACGGTGTTCGGCATTCTGAATCTCACCGAGGACTCCTTCTTCGATGAGAGCCGGCGGCTAGACCCCGCCGGCGCTGTCACCGCGGCGATCGAAATGCTGCGAGTCGGATCAGACGTCGTGGATGTCGGACCGGCCGCCAGCCATCCGGACGCGAGGCCTGTATCGCCGGCCGATGAGATCAGACGTATTGCGCCGCTCTTAGACGCCCTGTCCGATCAGATGCACCGTGTTTCAATCGACAGCTTCCAACCGGAAACCCAGCGCTATGCGCTCAAGCGCGGCGTGGGCTACCTGAACGATATCCAAGGATTTCCTGACCCTGCGCTCTATCCCGATATTGCTGAGGCGGACTGCAGGCTGGTGGTTATGCACTCAGCGCAGCGGGATGGCATCGCCACCCGCACCGGTCACCTTCGACCCGAAGACGCGCTCGACGAGATTGTGCGGTTCTTCGAGGCGCGGGTTTCCGCCTTGCGACGGAGCGGGGTCGCTGCCGACCGGCTCATCCTCGATCCGGGGATGGGATTTTTCTTGAGCCCCGCACCGGAAACATCGCTGCACGTGCTGTCGAACCTTCAAAAGCTGAAGTCGGCGTTGGGGCTTCCGCTATTGGTCTCGGTGTCGCGGAAATCCTTCTTGGGCGCCACCGTTGGCCTTCCTGTAAAGGATCTGGGTCCAGCGAGCCTTGCGGCGGAACTTCACGCGATCGGCAATGGCGCTGACTACGTCCGCACCCACGCGCCTGGAGATCTGCGAAGCGCAATCACCTTCTCGGAAACCCTCGCGAAATTTCGCAGTCGCGACGCCAGAGACCGAGGGTTAGATCATGCCTAGCATTCACCTTCCGGCCGCCCGCTAGCGGACCCTGGTCAGGTTCCGCGAAGGTGGGCGCAGACATGCTGGGCTCGTCAGGATCAAACTGCACTATGAGGCGGCGGTTCATACCGCGCCAGGGGAGCGAATGGACAGCGAGGAGCCTCCGAACGTTCGGGTCGCCTGCTCGGGTGATATCGACGAGGTTGTGCGGCTGATGCACGACGCTGCGGCGTGGATGTCCGCCAAGGGAACGCCCGCCTGGGACGTCGCGCGGATCGACCGGACATTCGCGGAGACCTTCGTCCTGAGATCCGAGCTCCTAGGGATCGCCTCAGAAAACGGAAAATAAAGCACGCTAAGCCGTAAGTAAGCGTGCTCCTGTGAAAGCCACAGCTAAAACTGCGTAGTACACATAGAGGTATTTTTTTCTAGATTTATATCGAATTTCGTTATCGAATTTCGCTTATTATTGATCAACTCGTTGCAGATCATGAAGGCGAAAGTATGACGAATAACCCTACCGATGACAGCAGACCATGGTCGGTCTTTCTTATTTTTCTGCGGCTTGGATTGACATCTTTTGGCGGCCCCATTGCGCACTTGGGCTACTTCCGCGCCGAATTTGTCACACGGCGGCGCTGGCTCTCCGAACGGAGCTATGCTGACTTGGTCGCGCTTTGTCAGTTCTTGCCAGGGCCTGCAAGCAGCCAGGTCGGCATAGCGGTAGGACTGTCTCGGGCTGGATACAGCGGGGCGCTGGCTGCTTGGGCTGGCTTCACGCTGCCGTCTGCCATAGCCTTGATCCTTTTTGCGCTCGGCATCTCCAGCTATGGCGATTACGTCTCGCAGGGCGCGTTGCATGGCTTAAAAGTGGTGGCTGTGGCCGTGGTCGCTCAAGCAGTATGGGGCATGGCGCGTAACCTATGCACGGATGGGCTGCGAGTCACCATCATGGCAATTGCTACCTGCGTCGTTTTACTTGTGCCGTCCGCGTGGGGACAGGTTGGCGTGATTGCTATCGCAGGCATCGCAGGCCGGTTATTGTTCAAGCCAGCGAAAGTTGTTGAGCATGACCCCCTACCTATCACGGTCAGTCACCGGGCCGGCGTGCTTTGGCTCTCGCTGTTCTTTGTCTTGCTGATTGGCCTGCCGGTGTTGGCCGAACTGATGCCAAGTCAAACCATGGCAATGGTGGATTCCTTCTATCGTGTCGGATCACTGGTGTTCGGCGGTGGTCACGTTGTGCTGCCATTACTGCAAGCCGAAGTGGTGCCCTCCGGCTGGGTCAACAATGAATCCTTTCTCGCGGGGTACGGGGCAGCTCAAGCGGTGCCCGGCCCTTTGTTCACGTTCGCCGCGTTTCTTGGTGCCTCGATGAACACCGCCCCGTCGGGCTGGATCGGCGGCATTGTGTGTCTGCTGGCTATCTTCGCGCCCTCGTTCTTGCTGGTCGTCGGATCAATGCCATTTTGGGAGCGTTTGCGCCGCAATACAGGCATCCAAGCTGCGCTGGCCGGGATCAATGCCGCTGTAGTCGGCTTGCTGCTGGCCGCGCTGTATCAGCCTGTATGGACTAGCGCCATCTTTCAGCCGCAAGACTTCGGCTTGGCATTAGTTGCCCTTGTCGCACTTATGTTCTGGAAGCTCCCGCCGTGGCTGGTTGTCCTCGGTAGCGGTGCAGCTGGGTGGCTGTTGAGCGTCGCTCTGTGAGGCACAAAAAATGACTGACAAAGACCTCTACGGCGGTTTGATCCGCCTGCACATCCTTCACCATGCAGCCGAGGAACCTGTCTTTGGGCTGGGGATCATCGAAGAGCTACGCCGACACGGCTACGAGATGAGCGCTGGCACCGTGTACCCGATGCTGCACGGCCTGGAAAAAAAAGGCTATCTGACCTCACGCCACGAACGCACCGGGCGACGTGAACGGCGTGTTTATGACATCACTGAACAAGGCAGAACTGCACTTGCTGATGCGAAAACAAAGGTCAAGGAGCTGTTCGGAGAGTTGGTAGAAGGTGGTTGAGTTTTTGCTTCTATGTCAGGTTGAGCTATACCCTAACTGGATTGTCATTTTCAGAAGACGACTGCACCAGTTGATTGGGCGTAATGGCTGTTGTGCAGCCAGCTCCTGACAGTTCAATATCAGAAGTGATCTGCACCAATCTCGACTATGCTCAATACTCGTGTGGGCTCTGTTGCAAAAATCGTGAAGCTTGAGCATGCTTGGCGGAGATTGGACGGACGGAACGATGACGGATTTCAAGTGGCGCCATTTCCAGGGTGATGTGATCCTGTGGGCGGTGCGCTGGTATTGTCGCTATCCGATCAGCTATCGCGACCTTGAGGAAATGCTGGCGGAACGCGGCATTTCGGTCGACCATACGACGATCTATCGCTGGGTCCAGTGCTACGCCCCGGAGATGGAGAAGCGGCTGCGCTGGTTCTGGCGGCGTGGCTTTGATCCGAGCTGGCGCCTGGATGAAACCTACGTCAAGGTGCGGGGCAAGTGGACCTACCTGTACCGGGCAGTCGACAAGCGGGGCGACACGATCGATTTCTACCTGTCGCCGACCCGCAGCGCCAAGGCAGCGAAGCGGTTCCTGGGCAAGGCCCTGCGAGGCCTGAAGCACTGGGAAAAGCCTGCCACGCTCAATACCGACAAAGCGCCGAGCTATGGTGCAGCGATCACCGAATTGAAGCGCGAAGGAAAGCTGGACCGGGAGACGGCCCACCGGCAGGTGAAGTATCTCAATAACGTGATCGAGGCCGATCACGGAAAGCTCAAGATACTGATCAAGCCGGTGCGCGGTTTCAAATCGATCCCCACGGCCTATGCCACGATCAAGGGATTCGAAGTCATGCGAGCCCTGCGCAAAGGACAGGCTCGCCCCTGGTGCCTGCAGCCCGGCATCAGGGGCGAGGTGCGCCTTGTGGAGAGAGCTTTTGGCATTGGGCCCTCGGCGCTGACGGAGGCCATGGGCATGCTCAACCACCATTTCGCAGCAGCCGCCTGATCGGCGCAGAGCGACAGCCTACCTCTGACTGCCGCCAATCTTTGCAACAGAGCCCGCCGTGCTAGTCTGCTCGGTGATGGTGGAGTGAAGCCAACCCGCAATCGGGTTATGAATCTGCATCGCGATTCGCAATCAGCTGTCTCTTGAGCATGTCGAACTCCTGCGATGTTATCTCGCCGTGCTCGTGCTGCTACACCAACTTGTCCAACTCATCCGCCACACCGCTCCCCACCACCTGCGATGGCCAGGTTGTTTGCTGGGCGCATTGGCGGAGTATCGTCTCGACCCGGGACACCCACACCGGCACAACCTTACGGGAGTGATTCACTGTCAAAGAATCGGCCCGGTGCTCTGACGCAAGTATCGGGATGGTCACCATTTGTAAGCCGTAGACCTGAGTGGTGATCAAGACTTCGATACCACCGACCGTACCGGTACTAATCGACGACGGTCGTGTTCGTCGCCTGCCGCAGGGACTCTGCACACCTCCGTTTACGCATGTGCCTGGAGGAGTTGGAAATCGTCGTGTTCGGGAAACATTAAACACAGGATGGCAGCGATCTGAGCCAGCACATGATCAGCTAGCTCACCATCCGGATCGACGGCCCACTGCATCGTCGCGCCAGCGATGACCGAGTGCAGGAGCAACTCAGCTGCCGCAGGAGCACCTGGGGGCAGTCGCTTGCGGATCCCCTCCACCACCGCGCGGTTCCGCTGGATCGCAAGCGTGCGTAGCTCCGGCACCTGGAGCTCGTACCAGGAGATGAGATAGTTCACCGAGAAGTCGTTGCGAGTGTTCATGCTCCGAACGAGCACCTGCAAAAATTCCCAGAGCCCTTGCGGCCCTGCGCCTATCGGTATCGCATTCAGGTAATGCCGCACCTGCTCGACGCCGCGCTCCATCATCCTCACCAGCAGCGTATCGCGGTTGGTGAAGCGCTGGATTAACGCTGCGCGGGAGAGCCCCACCTCCTTTGCTACTCCGCTGAGCGTGAACTCTATGGGACCGCAACGCTTCAGCACTACGGTGGCGGCCTCGAGTACCTCGTCATCGGACTTGAGCTTGGGGCGGGGCATCAGTGTTCACCTTCTGTATGGGTTGGGGCGGAGGCTGTGGCTGCCGCCGCCATTGTAGCAAATTGAAGACGGAGCGAGAGTAGAGCCACGAGCCCCGCAAACACGGCCGATACAACGAGGCCAGGGAGCGGACCAGCAAGGTCGACAAACGCGCCGGCCGCAAGCATAACCATGGACGAGGCTGACAGCATCACCGCCGAGACCGTGCCGAGTACCCGGCCGAGAAGTTCTGGCGGCGTGCGGTTGTAGATGGCAGCGTTGAGAATGGGAGAGACTGAGCCGGTCAGCAGTCCCACGAGCGCGCCCAACAACATCAGCACCGGCACGCCTGGCAACTGTGAAAGCAGAAGCGAGCCCACCGCAGAGCCACAAAATGCCACCGCCAGCCAGTTCTGCGCTGATATCCGGGCGCCGACCGACGCATGAATGGCAATGCCAAGGAGACCACCAGCCCCCATCATTGAGGAGAACAGCCCGAGCTCTGCTACTTGGCGTCCTGCATCTACAAACAGCGCAGGCATGATGACGCTGCCGTTGGCGCCAACGATGCCCACGAAGATCATCACTATACCAAAGAGAGGGCGCAGCAGGGGTTCGCTCCAGAGAAAAGCGACGCCGGCGCGCATGGAGAGAGTCGCCGTCGTGGTCATCGTCCGAGCGGCACGCGCGGGAAGCACCCACGCGCCGAGCAGACCTGCAAGGACGGAGCAGAACGCCGTCAGCCCGAGCGTTGGCGCAGCGCCAAGCAGGCCGATTGCGGCCCCCCCAAGGGCCGGGCCACCTAGAATCGCGACGTTCCCGATCACCGCTTTCAGTGACGAGACGCGCTCAACGGAGAGCCCGGCGACGTGGCCGAGTTTGGGCAGCTCACTGTCCTGCGCGGCCATACCGGGTGCGTCGAACGCGGCACCGAGCACCACGCAAGCGATCAGCCCAGTGTTCGAGAGGGCGCCAACGGCATCGAGCAGTGGGATGCTCGCCATGGCCACGCCGCCCACCACACCCGAGATCAATGCGACGGGCGCGCGCCCGAACCGATCGACGAGGCCACCACCAACCCACGCGCCGATGATGGTCGCGATGACGCTGCTAGCGGCCGTGGCGCCCGCCCAGGCCGCGCTCTTTGTATGAGACAGGACGAACCATGGAAGCGCGAGGGCCGCCACCGCGTTGCCGATCCGGAAGAGAAAGGTCGCCGCGAACAGCGTCGCGAGCGGGCTATATCGACGTTCGCTCATTCCGCTGCGGCGAGCTGCGCCTTCGCCGCAGCGAGGTACTCTTCGTTACCCGAGTCGAGGGCGAAGAGTGCGTAGGTGACCGCCCCGAACGCAAGGCGCTCCGCGATGTGGTGGGCGAGCCGCGGCCACACCCGGCCACCGGCCGCTTCATACGTGAGGAGGAGCTTCGCGAGCCCCTCTTCACCAAAGACCATAAGGTGCGCGGCCATGTCGATGGCAGGGTCATCAACGCGGGCCTCGCTCCAGTCGATCATCCCGCTGACGCGCTCCGTGTTGTCGATGAGCACATGGCCCACGTAGAGATCGCCATGCACCACCACGGAGAAATCTGGCCACGACGAATCGTCGTCGAGCCAGCGCTGCCACCGGTGGAGGCGCTTGTCGTTCACCACGAACTCGCGTCGGACGCGGTCAACGTCGTCGGCCACCTTCTGACGGGCCTGCGTCGGTGTACGGATGAGCATCCCCGCATCCACGGCGGCGGAAATGGGGACGGCATGCAGGGCGGCGAGCGCGGTCGCGAAGCTCTCCGCGAAGACCTCCGAGTCCTGCGGCACGACCCAGTCGGGCGTGGACGAACCAGGCTGGATGACCATCGCAGTCGAGTCTTCGAGCATGGGATAGGCAACGAGCTCGGCGTTGGCCACGCGCCAGTCCGGCACCGCGAACGGCAGGCGATTCTTGAGCATTGCCAGCACCCGCGCCTCTGGTTCGACCTTCGCGCTTACCTCGGCTCGGCGCGGGATGCGCAGCACCCACCGACGTCCATCGTCGACGGTGGCGATCACGATCCTATAGTCGAGCCCAAGCTCATTGACAGTCAGCGGGCCATGGAGCTTGAGCCCATGTCGGGCTGCAAGTGCGTACAGTTGGGAGGTATCGGCGGTCGTGACTACGGTCATGATTCACTCCTGAGGGCTTGACGGGTTTAGCCACCTAAATGTAACAGTCACGTCGGTTATATTCAATCCGGCACTGTTGCAAAGTTAGCGATGAGGCAGCCTTTTGTCTTATTCAAAGGCCTTACATTTCAAAAACTCTGCTTACCAGGCGCATTTCGCCCAGGGGATCACCATAATAAAATGCTGAGGCCTGGCCTTTGCGTAGTGCACGCATCACCTCAATACCTTTGATGGTGGCGTAAGCCGTCTTCATGGATTTAAATCCCAGCGTGGCGCCGATTATCCGTTTCAGTTTGCCATGATCGCATTCAATCACGTTGTTCCGGTACTTAATCTGTCGGTGTTCAACGTCAGACGGGCACCGGCCTTCGCGTTTGAGCAGAGCAAGCGCGCGACCATAGGCGGGCGCTTTATCCGTGTTGATGAATCGCGGGATCTGCCACTTCTTCACGTTGTTGAGGATTTTACCCAGAAACCGGTATGCAGCTTTGCTGTTACGACGGGAGGAGAGATAAAAATCGACAGTGCGGCCCCGGCTGTCGACGGCCCGGTACAGATACGCCCAGCGGCCATTGACCTTCACGTAGGTTTCATCCATGTGCCACGGGCAAAGATCGGAAGGGTTACGCCAGTACCAGCGCAGCCGTTTTTCCATTTCAGGCGCATAACGCTGAACCCAGCGGTAAATCGTGGAGTGATCGACATTCACTCCGCGTTCAGCCAGCATCTCCTGCAGCTCACGGTAACTGATGCCGTATTTGCAGTACCAGCGTACGGCCCACAGAATGATGTCACGCTGAAAATGCCGGCCTTTGAATGGGTTCATGTGCAGCTCCATCAGCAAAAGGGGATGATAAGTTTATCACCACCGACTATTTGCAACAGTGCCTCTCGATAGGTATAGTGTTTTGCAGTTTAGAGGAGATATCGCGATGCATACGCGGAAGGCAATAACGGAGGCAATTCGAAAATTAGGAGTCCAAACCGGTGACCTGTTGATGGTGCATGCCTCACTTAAAGCGATTGGTCCGGTCGAAGGAGGAGCGGAGACGGTCGTTGCCGCGTTACGCTCCGCGGTTGGGCCGACTGGCACTGTGATGGGATACGCGTCGTGGGACCGATCACCCTACGAGGAGACTCTGAATGGCGCTCGGTTGGATGACAAAGCCCGCCGTACCTGGCCGCCGTTCGATCCCGCAACGGCCGGGACTTACCGTGGGTTCGGCCTGCTGAATCAATTTCTGGTTCAAGCCCCCGGCGCGCGGCGCAGCGCGCACCCCGATGCATCGATGGTCGCGGTTGGTCCGCTAGCTGAAACGCTGACGGAGCCTCACGAACTCGGTCACGCCTTGGGGGAAGGGTCGCCCGTCGAGCGGTTCGTCCGCCTTGGCGGGAAGGCCCTGCTGTTGGGTGCGCCGCTAAACTCCGTTACCGCATTGCACTACGCCGAGGCGGTTGCGGATATCCCCAACAAACGATGGGTGACGTATGAGATGCCGATGCTTGGAAGAAACGGTGAAGTCGCCTGGAAAACGGCATCAGAATACGATTCAAACGGCATTCTCGATTGCTTTGCTATCGAAGGAAAGCCGGATGCGGTCGAAACTATAGCAAATGCTTACGTGAAGCTCGGTCGCCATCGAGAAGGTGTCGTGGGCTTTGCTCAGTGCTACCTGTTCGACGCGCAGGACATCGTGACGTTCGGCGTCACCTATCTTGAGAAGCACTTCGGAGCCACTCCGATCGTGCCAGCACACGAAGCCGCCCAGCGCTCTTGCGAGCCTTCCGGTTAGAGGCCGTCGACAATGATAATCTGGATCAACGGACCTTTCGGCGCCGGAAAGACGACTCTCGCTGAGCGGCTGCGCGATCGGCGTCCGAAATCGCTGATCTTTGACCCTGAGGAAATCGGGTTCGTGGTGAAAGAAACGGTCCCCATACCAGCGAGCGGAGACTATCAGGATCTCCCCTTGTGGAGGGGACTTACGATCGCTGCGGTCAGCGAGATTCGCAGGAAGGCACTGTTGCAAATAGTCGGTGGTGATAAACTTATCATCCCCTTTTGCTGATGGAGCTGCACATGAACCCATTCAAAGGCCGGCATTTTCAGCGTGACATCATTCTGTGGGCCGTACGCTGGTACTGCAAATACGGCATCAGTTACCGTGAGCTGCAGGAGATGCTGGCTGAACGCGGAGTGAATGTCGATCACTCCACGATTTACCGCTGGGTTCAGCGTTATGCGCCTGAAATGGAAAAACGGCTGCGCTGGTACTGGCGTAACCCTTCCGATCTTTGCCCGTGGCACATGGATGAAACCTACGTGAAGGTCAATGGCCGCTGGGCGTATCTGTACCGGGCCGTCGACAGCCGGGGCCGCACTGTCGATTTTTATCTCTCCTCCCGTCGTAACAGCAAAGCTGCATACCGGTTTCTGGGTAAAATCCTCAACAACGTGAAGAAGTGGCAGATCCCACGATTCATCAACACGGATAAAGCGCCCGCCTATGGTCGCGCGCTTGCTCTGCTCAAACGCGAAGGCCGGTGCCCGTCTGACGTTGAACACCGACAGATTAAGTACCGGAACAACGTGATTGAATGCGATCATGGCAAACTGAAACGGATAATCAACGCCACGCTGGGATTTAAATCCATGAAGACGGCTTACGCCACCATCAAAGGTATTGAGGTGATGCGTGCACTACGCAAAGGCCAGGCCTCAGCATTTTATTATGGTGATCCCCTGGGCGAAATGCGCCTGGTAAGCAGAGTTTTTGAAATGTAAGGCCTTTGAATAAGACAAAAGGCTGCCTCATCGCTAACTTTGCAACAGTGCCCTCTGCGGTGCTAAAAAGAACAAGATTCACCGCAACCCAGGACACTGCCATGTTAGATTACCGCTTCCCGACAGCTTTGCAGATGGTTCTCAGCGTAGCAATGGCGGAGCAGATGGGTGAACGTTCGACGAGTGCGATTCTGGCCTACGGCCTGGAAGCGAACCCGAGCTTTATCCGTAAACTAATGGTTCCGCTAACTCGTGACGGCATTATCGTCTCCACGCTTGGTCGCAACGGCTCAATTCATCTTGGCCGTCCGGCGGACAAGATCACCCTGCGTGATATCTATCTTTCGGTTATCGAAGATAAAAAACTGTGGGCGTCGCGTCCTGACGTCCCGGCCCGCTGCGTGGTCAGCGCCAACGCCTGCTGGTACTTCAAATCGGTTGCCGATGAAGCAGAGCAGGCTTCGTTAAACGTCCTCGCTCGCCATACCGTGGCCAGCGCGCTGGAGGCGGTCAAAAACGCCGATACCAGCGGCTGCGACCCGGTGCCGGAAATGATCGCCCGCTTTAAAAAAGCGCATTAATCATTTTCTGGTGACGAAAAAAAACCGCCTTCAAATTGTGAAGGCGGTTTTTTTGTTATCTGCTGCAGGCTAGGCGGGCAGATCCTCCTGGACCGGCTTCCTGCGGGTCACCAGTTTCCGTAGCGTCACGTAAAACACCGGCGTCAGGAACAGACCGAAGAGCGTCACGCCCAGCATCCCGGAGAACACCGTGATCCCGGTGACGCCGCGGACTTCCGCCCCCGCGCCGTGGCCGAGGATCAGCGGAATGGTCCCGGCGATAAAGGCGATGGAGGTCATCACGATCGGGCGCAGACGCAGGCGGCATGCCTCCAGCGCCGCTTCCATGATGCCTTTCCCCTGGATCTCCAGCTCGCGGGCAAACTCGACGATCAGAATGGCGTTTTTACAGGCCAGGCCCATCAGGACCACCAGACCCACCTGCACGAAGACGTTGTTATCGCCCCCGGTCAGCCAGACGCCAAACAGCGCGGAGAGCATCGTCATCGGTACGATAAGGATCACCGCCAGCGGCAGGGTCCAGCTTTCATACAGCGCGGCCAGTACGAGGAATGCCAGCAGCACCGCCACCGGGAAGACGATCAGCGCCGTGTTGCCCTGGGTGGCCTGCTGGAAGCTGAGATCCGTCCACTCAATATTCATCCCATTCGGCAGGATCTGCTTCGACAGCTCTTCCAGATGCGTCATCGCCTGCGAAGAAGAGAGGACCCGCGGATCGGCATCGCCAATCAGGTCCGCCGCCGGATAACCGTTGTAGCGGATCACCGGATCCGGCCCGTAGGTGGTACTGATATTCACCATACTGCCGATCGGTACCATTTCGCCCTGATTATTGCGGGTGCGCAGATTGGCGATAT
Source organism: Salmonella sp. SSDFZ69 (assembly GCF_004010755.1). Classification (NCBI taxonomy): domain Bacteria; kingdom Pseudomonadati; phylum Pseudomonadota; class Gammaproteobacteria; order Enterobacterales; family Enterobacteriaceae; genus Salmonella; species Salmonella sp. SSDFZ69. The sequence continues at coordinate 73,223 of NZ_CP034832.1, forward strand.
CTTCCACGCTCTCGCGGTATGGTCCGTCAGCCTGGGCCATCACGCGCCAGGTACGCCCGAACTGGTTAAAGTCATTGACATAAGACGAGCCGAGATAGGTCTGCAGCGTACCGAACAGATCGGTTAGCGATACCCCCTGCGCTTTCGCCTTATCGCGATCGACCTGCACGTCCAGCTGCGGCACGTTAGCCTGGTAAGTCGAGATCGGGAAGTGCATCCCCGGCGTCTGCATAATCGCCCCGGACATCGCATTCACCGCGCTTTGCAGCGCGCCATAGCCCAGCCCTCCGCGATCCTGGATGTACAGGGAGTAGCCGGAACCCTGACCCAGACCTAAAATCGGCGGCGGCAGGATGGAAAAGCCAAAGCCCTGCTGGATTTGCGCGATTTTGGCGTTGATCTCCGCGTTAATTTCCGCCGCCGTGTGTTTGCGCTGGTCGAACGGTTTCAGGCCAAAAAAGACCGTCCCGGTATTCGGCGTGTTGGTGAACTGCAGCGCGTTAAGCCCCGGGAAAGCGACCGCATAGTCGACCCCTTCGGTATTCATCCCGATCTCGCTCATTTTGCGGATCACCGCGTCGGTGCGCGCCAGCGACGACCCTTCCGGCATCTTCACGCCGCCAATGAGATACAGCTTATCCTGGGTGGGAATAAACCCGCCGGGGACGACTTTAAACATCACCCCAGCGGCGCAGAGCAGCAGCAGGTACACCGCAAACACTGCGCCACGGCGTCCAAGCGTTTTGCCTACCAGTCCCTGATAGCCGTTCGAGCTGCGCAGGAAAAAGCGGTTAAACGGACGGAAAATCCAGCCAAACAGGCGATCGATCAGCCGGGTAGGGAGGTCTTTCTTCGCGCCGTGCGGCTTTAACAGCAGGGCCGCCAGCGCCGGGGAGAGCGTCAGCGAGTTGATGGCCGAGATCACCGTCGAGATGGCGATGGTCACCGCGAACTGTTTGTAGAACTGGCCGGTGACCCCGGAGAGAAACGCCATCGGCACGAACACCGCACACAGCACCAGCGCAATGGCGATAATCGGCCCGGAGACCTCACGCATCGCCTGATGCGCCGCGGCAAGCGGCGCAAGCCCCTCTTCGATATTACGCTCGACGTTCTCCACCACCACGATGGCGTCGTCCACCACGATACCGATAGCCAGTACCAGCCCGAACAGGCTCAGGGTATTCAGCGAGAAGCCCAGCAGATAGAGAATGCTGAAGGTACCCACCACCGATACCGGCACAGCGATCAACGGGATAATCGACGCGCGCCAGGTCTGCAGGAACAGGATCACTACCAGCACCACCAGCACTACCGCCTCCAGCAGCGTCTGCACCACCGCGCGGATGGAGTCGCGGACGAAAACCGTCGGGTCGTACGGCGCCGCCCATTGCATATCTTCCGGGAAGCGGGTGGCCAGCTCGGCCATTTTGGCGCGTACCGCGTTCGACAGATCGATGGCGTTAGCGCCGGGTGACTGGAAGATACCGATCCCGACCGCATCCTTATTGTTGAGCTGGGAGCGCAGCGCATAGCTACCGGAACCCATCTCGATGCGCGCCACGTCGCGCAGGCGGACCAGCGAGCCATCCTGCGCCGTTTTCAGAATGATATTGCCAAACTCTTCTTCGGTATGCAGACGGCCCTGGGCGTTAATGGAGATCAGGAAATCGCTCTCCTGCGGCAGCGGCTCGGCGCCAAGCTGTCCGGCAGACACCTGGACGTTTTGCTCCTGCATCGCCGTCACCACATCCGAGGCCGTCAGACCGCGGGCAGCGACCTTATTGGGATCCAGCCAGACGCGCATCGCATATTCACCGGAGCCAAAAATCTGGATCTGGCCGACGCCGGGCAGGCGCGCCAGCTCATCCTTCACTTTCAGCGTGGCGTAGTTGCGCATATACAGCGAGTCGTACTTCCCGCCGGGGGAGAACAGATGCACCACCAGGGTCAGCGTCGGAGACTGCTTCTGGGTGGTGATCCCCAGACGGCGTACATCCTCCGGCAGACGCGCTTCGGCCTGCGCGACGCGGTTCTGCACCTGAACCTGCGCCTGATCCGGGTCGGTACCCGGGCGGAAGGTGACGGTGGTGACCAGCACGCCGTCGGAGCCGGCGACCGATTTCATGTACATCATGTTTTCAACGCCGTTGATCGCTTCCTCCAGCGGCGTCGCCACGGTCTCGGCAATCACTTTCGGGTTGGCGCCGGGATACTCCGCGCGCACCTGGACGCTCGGCGGGACGACATCCGGATATTCGCTCACCGGCAGCAGTGGGATAGCGATTAACCCGGTGATAAAAATTAAAATCGACAGCACCGCGGCGAAAATCGGCCTGTCGATAAAAAAGCGGGAAAAGTCCATGTCTTGGATTCTCTGATTAGGGATCAGTTAAGGGTGGCGCTGGAGGTCATGGCAACGGTTTTGGCGTTAACCGGCATACCCGGCATAAACACTTTTTGTAAGCCGTCGACGATGACGCTATCCCCAGGATTCAACCCCTTCTGAACGATGCGTAAACCGTCTGCCAGCCGCCCTGGGGTAATGTCGCGGCGCTGTGCTTTACCATCTTTATCAACGATATAGACGTATTTACGATCCTGATCGGTCAGTACCGCTTTGTCGTCGATCAGCGTGGCTTTGAACTCTGCGCTGCCCGGCAGACGCACGCGGGCAAACAGCCCCGGCGTGAACAGACGCTGCGAGTTATCCAGCAGCGCACGCATGCGGATGGTGCCGGTACTCGGCGTTAACTGATTATCGAGAAAATCCACTTTGCCCTGGTGGGGGTAACCCTCCTCGCCCACCAGGCCAATCTCCACCGGGAGCGCCTGATTATCGCTGGACGCGCCTTGCCCGCGGCGGGCGAGGTTTTGATAGTGGAGGTAGGTTGACTCGTCGACGTCAAAGTAGACGTACACCGTCTTTTGCGAGACCAGGGTGGTGAGCACGCTGGCGGTGTCGCCCGCGGTGACCAGGTTACCGCTGGTGATCAGCGCCCGGCTGGCGCGGCCGTCAATAGGGGCGGTCACTTTGGTGAAGTCGAGGTTAAGCTGCGCGGCATCCACCGCCGCCTGCGCGGCGCGAATGTCGGCCTGCGCCTGAACCGCGGCTGACCGGCGCTGCTCCCACTCTTCACGGGAGACGAGGTTGGTATGGACTAATTTATCGGTGCGGTTCGCCTCGCTTTGCGCGAGGCTGGCCTGCGTTTTGGCTCTTGCCAACGCCGCCTGCGCCTGCTCCAGCGCGGCGCGATAGGTTCTGTCATCTATCGTGAACAGCACCTGGCCCTTTTTCACCTCCTGGCCGTCAGTGTAATTCACTTTATCAATGTATCCCGAGACGCGAGGGCGAAGCTGAACGCTCTCCACCGCTTCAATGCGACCGTTAAAACTATCCCACTGACTGATCGACTTCACCAGCACCTTAGCGGCGCTGACCGTCGGGGCGGGAGGCGCAGCATTCTGTGCGACGCTGTCGTCGCAGCCGACGAGCAGAAAGGAGAGCATCATCGCGCCGAGCGCGGTCAGGTGAATGTTTCCCCAGGTTTTTTGCAGGCTCATTATTTTTATTCCGGTAAATGTAGCCGCCGGGCAAGACGCAGCGTGAGAAGCCGCGCCACTTCCTTTGTCCGGGCTGGCTTAAGGCCATTTGTGTCGATCATCGCCACAAAACTGTAACAATTTCGAATACACTATCGCGGCGATTGTAGGAAGGCGCTTAACTAAGTGCAAGAATAATTGTTGCACTTTATGTGCGGTCCAGGGGGGGGATAAAAAACCGCGATCCCGGCGTGGATTTAAATGTAACAATAAAACTGGCACTGTTGCAAATAGTCGGTGGTGATAAACTTATCATCCCCTTTTGCTGATGGAGCTGCACATGAACCCATTCAAAGGCCGGCATTTTCAGCGTGACATCATTCTGTGGGCCGTACGCTGGTACTGCAAATACGGCATCAGTTACCGTGAGCTGCAGGAGATGCTGGCTGAACGCGGAGTGAATGTCGATCACTCCACGATTTACCGCTGGGTTCAGCGTTATGCGCCTGAAATGGAAAAACGGCTGCGCTGGTACTGGCGTAACCCTTCCGATCTTTGCCCGTGGCACATGGATGAAACCTACGTGAAGGTCAATGGCCGCTGGGCGTATCTGTACCGGGCCGTCGACAGCCGGGGCCGCACTGTCGATTTTTATCTCTCCTCCCGTCGTAACAGCAAAGCTGCATACCGGTTTCTGGGTAAAATCCTCAACAACGTGAAGAAGTGGCAGATCCCACGATTCATCAACACGGATAAAGCGCCCGCCTATGGTCGCGCGCTTGCTCTGCTCAAACGCGAAGGCCGGTGCCCGTCTGACGTTGAACACCGACAGATTAAGTACCGGAACAACGTGATTGAATGCGATCATGGCAAACTGAAACGGATAATCAACGCCACGCTGGGATTTAAATCCATGAAGACGGCTTACGCCACCATCAAAGGTATTGAGGTGATGCGTGCACTACGCAAAGGCCAGGCCTCAGCATTTTATTATGGTGATCCCCTGGGCGAAATGCGCCTGGTAAGCAGAGTTTTTGAAATGTAAGGCCTTTGAATAAGACAAAAGGCTGCCTCATCGCTAACTTTGCAACAGTGCCCAAGGAAGTGTATGAAAAATGTCTGGTATAATAAAGATATCATCTTGAAAATCGAGTGTTGCTCTGTGGATAACTTGCAGGGTTTAATAAGTATCTTTACTCAAAAGTTGCAATCAATAATTTATTGAAAAAGATTGAAAGGTGGTGGTAAATAATGTTACAATGTGGGAGTATCAGTTTAAATTCTTCGTGAAATAGTGTTCTTTTAAGCTAATAAAAAATGCACGTGGAATTTAGGTCAAAGAAAAGTAAAGAAAAATTTATTTATGGAGGTAAAAAAGGATGAGTCAAGTTGTTGATTTTTTAAATGAAGCAAAAACTTTTTATTTTGCAACCGTTGAAGGAGACCAGCCAAGGGTCAGACCGTTTAATGCAGCCATGGAGAGGAATGGCAAGGTCTATCTTGGTACAACCAATCAGAAAAAAGTTTATCAGCAGTTATTGGCAAATTCAAAGGTGGAAGTCTCAGGTATGGCAAAAGGAAAATGGATTCGGCTCACCGGCGAAGCCGTAATTGATGATACCGTGGAAGCAAGGGAAGCAATGCTTGAAGCAAATCCGCATTTGAGAGATTGGTATAGCGCTGATGATGGGAAATTCACCGTATTTTATTTGAAAAACATGCAGGCAGTTTTATATTCCTTTACAGGAGATCCGGAGATATTAGATAATTAATCAAAACATGCAGCCCAAGTGTAGAATGAACTGACCCCCATAAGTTAGACCAAAAATCTAACTTATGGGAGGTCATTTTTTATGGCAAAATACAGTTATGAATTTAAGTTACAAGTTGTTCAAGCATATTTAGATTTTTATTTTGTCCGTTTTGTCTAGCTTACCGAAAGCCAGACTCAGCAAGAATAAAATTTTTATTGTCTTTCGGTTTTCTAGTGTAACGGACAAAACCACTCAAAATAAAAAAGATACAAGAGAGGTCTCTCGTATCTTTTATTCAGCAATCGCGCCCGATTGCTGAACAGATTAATAATAGATTTTAGCTTTTTATTTGTTGAAAAAAGCTAATCAAATTGTTGTCGGGATCAATTACTGCAAAGTCTCGTTCATCCCACCACTGATCTTTTAATGATGTATTGGGGTGCAAAATGCCCAAAGGCTTAATATGTTGATATAATTCATCAATTCCCTCTACTTCAATGCGGCAACTAGCAGTACCAGCAATAAACGACTCCGCACCTGTACAAACCGGTGAATCATTACTACGAGAGCGCCAGCCTTCATCACTTGCCTCCCATAGATGAATCCGAACCTCATTACACATTAGAACTGCGAATCCATCTTCATGGTGAACCAAAGTGAAACCTAGTTTATCGCAATAAAAACCTATACTCTTTTTAATATCCCCGACTGGCAATGCCGGGATAGACTATTATTCTCCCCGGAGCCACTACGCTGACCCGGTTGATTTCAGAGGTAAGGGAAAAGGCGACGTTGCGCCTGTGGAACAAACTGGCACTGATACCGTCAGCCGAACAGCGTTCACAGCTGGAGATGCTGCTGGGGCGGCACTGTTGCAAAGTTAGCGATGAGGCAGCCTTTTGTCTTATTCAAAGGCCTTACATTTCAAAAACTCTGCTTACCAGGCGCATTTCGCCCAGGGGATCACCATAATAAAATGCTGAGGCCTGGCCTTTGCGTAGTGCACGCATCACCTCAATACCTTTGATGGTGGCGTAAGCCGTCTTCATGGATTTAAATCCCAGCGTGGCGTTGATTATCCGTTTCAGTTTGCCATGATCGCATTCAATCACGTTGTTCCGGTACTTAATCTGTCGGTGTTCAACGTCAGACGGGCACCGGCCTTCGCGTTTGAGCAGAGCAAGCGCGCGACCATAGGCGGGCGCTTTATCCGTGTTGAGGATCGTGGGATCTGCCACTTCTTCACGTTGTTGAGGATTTTACCCAGAAACCGGTATGCAGCTTTGCTGTTACGACGGGAGGAGAGATAAAAATCGACAGTGCGGCCCCGGCTGTCGACGGCCCGGTACAGATACGCCCAGCGGCCATTGACCTTCACGTAGGTTTCATCCATGTGCCACGGGCAAAGATCGGAAGGGTTACGCCAGTACCAGCGCAGCCGTTTTTCCATTTCAGGCGCATAACGCTGAACCCAGCGGTAAATCGTGGAGTGATCGACATTCACTCCGCGTTCAGCCAGCATCTCCTGCAGCTCACGGTAACTGATGCCGTATTTGCAGTACCAGCGTACGGCCCACAGAATGATGTCACGCTGAAAATGCCGGCCTTTGAATGGGTTCATGTGCAGCTCCATCAGCAAAAGGGGATGATAAGTTTATCACCACCGACTATTTGCAACAGTGCCGAAACGACTGAGCAAAATGATCAGTGATCTACTCCCTCCGGTGGATTTAACGGAGTTGCTGCTCGAAATTAACGCCCATACCGGATTTGCTGATGAGTTTTTCCATGCTAGTGAAGCCAGTGCCAGAGTTGATGATCTGCCCGTCAGCATCAGCGCCGTGCTGATGGCTGAAGCCTGCAATATCGGTCTGGAACCACTGATCAGATCAAATGTTCCTGCACTGACCCGACACCGGCTGAACTGGACAAAAGAGAACTATCTGCGGGCTGAAACTATCACCAGCGCTAATGCCAGACTGGTTGATTTTCAGGCAACGCTGCCACTGGCACAGATATGGGGTGGAGGAGAAGTGGCATCTGCAGATGGAATGCGCTTTGTTACGCCAGTCAGAACAATCAATGCCGGACCGAACCGCAAATACTTTGGTAATAACAGAGGGATCACCTGGTACAACTTTGTGTCCGATCAGTATTCCGGCTTTCATGGCATCGTTATACCGGGGACGCTGAGGGACTCTATCTTTGTGCTGGAAGGTCTTCTGGAACAGGAGACCGGGCTGAATCCAACCGAAATTATGACCGATACAGCAGGTGCCAGCGAACTTGTCTTTGGCCTTTTCTGGCTGCTGGGATACCAGTTTTCTCCACGCCTGGCTGATGCCGGTGCTTCGGTTTTCTGGCGAATGGACCATGATGCCGACTATGGCGTGCTGAATGATATTGCCAGAGGGCAATCAGATCCCCGAAAAATAGTCCTTCAGTGGGACGAAATGATCCGGACCGCTGGCTCCCTGAAGCTGGGCAAAGTACAGGTTTCAGTGCTGGTCCGTTCATTGCTGAAAAGTGAACGTCCTTCCGGACTGACTCAGGCAATCATTGAAGTGGGGCGCATCAACAAAACGCTGTATCTGCTTAATTATATTGATGATGAAGATTACCGCCGGCGCATTCTGACCCAGCTTAATCGGGGAGAAAGTCGCCATGCCGTTGCCAGAGCCATCTGTCACGGTCAAAAAGGTGAGATAAGAAAACGATATACCGACGGTCAGGAAGATCAACTGGGCACACTGGGGCTGGTCACTAACGCCGTCGTGTTATGGAACACTATTTATATGCAGGCAGCCCTGGATCATCTCCGGGCGCAGGGTGAAACACTGAATGATGAAGATATCGCACGCCTCTCCCCGCTTTGCCACGGACATATCAATATGCTCGGCCATTATTCCTTCACGCTGGCAGAACTGGTGACCAAAGGACATCTGAGACCATTAAAAGAGGCGTCAGAGGCAGAAAACGTTGCTTAACGTGAGTTTTCGTTCCACTGAGCGTCAGACCCCTAAAATCCTGATGCTGATGTAGTCCCGTTTTATCGTCATCACGAAGCTTTCTGCTATGCCATTGCTTTCCGGGCTTCGCACTGCTGTCGTACAAGGCTCCAGTCCCAGCAACCGGGCGAACGCCGGCACTGTTGGCAACTGCCTTCCGAAGCGTTTTTCCACCGCACCCAGCATGACATCCTGCACCGTTTCTTTGTCATAGCCTCCGGTGCTCGCTGCCCAGTCAATGATCTCCCTGTCGCAGCAGTCCTGCGCGAAGGTCACCCGCAGCTTTTCGCCATTATCACAGCGGAACTCAAAGCCATCTGAGCACCAGCGCCGGTTACTTTCCGCTACTGCTACGCGCCCCTTATGGGCCCGCTTACGGCAAGGATCAGCGGGTTTACGTTCAAGAAGCAGATTATGCGTTCTCATAATGCGATACACCCGCTTTGCATTAACCACAGGCAGGCCGTCCCGCTCCGACTCCCGTCGCAGCAGCGCCCACACACGGCGATAACCATACGTCGGCAGGTCAGCCACCGCCATGTTTATCCGGGACAATACGGTGGTATCGTCAGAACGGGGCTGCCGTCTGCGATCCTGTCAGTCAGATGGCCGGTGAACCCGAATGCTCAACTGCGCACGCGACACGCCAAGACTTCTGCAAACGTCGCTTATTCGTCGTTCCCAGGCAACGAGGGCGCATGCGCAATCCATTTTTTTGCCCGGCCGAACTCCACGGCCTCTTTGAGTATCTCGGCTTCCATCGTCTTTTTGCCCAGAAGGCGCTGGAGTTCGCGAATTTGCTTATTGGCGGCAGCGAGTTCGGAGGCCGGCACCACTTCCTCGCCCGATGCAACAGCCGTCAGTGAACCGTCTTAATATTGCTTGCGCCATTTGAATATCTGGTTTGCATTGATGCCATGCAGGCGCGCGACATGAGACACGGTCATACCGGGCTCCATAGTCTGCTGAATAATGGCAATTTTTTCCTGCGGTGTACGACGCCGACGCCGCTCAGGTCCTGATAACACTTCAACCATCTTATCGTTCTGACTGGTATTAAACATAGTTCCAAGACTACCTCTTATTTTAAGAGAGTCGAAGTGTCTGGTGATCTATGGGGCCAGTCTAGCCCTCTTCCAAGTGTAGGGAGATATAGTCAAAGTTTGCTTCTCCGCCGATGAGTCCGCCCTGCGTCGGATAGTCCGATTTTTTACCGGCGAAGCACGGCTCTCCTAACCCTATCTAAAGCGAATAACTTTTTTCAACAGGGCCGCGTGCCAATGCAAGAGCGATAGGCGCTCTACGCGCCAATTTGACCACTTAAAACAGGTAAATTGAGGGGTTGTAATGTGTTGATGTAACAGGCTTTTATTTTAATGTCTTGGCATATGTATAATGGTAGTCTAGCCCTCCTTTCAACAAGGAGTACTCATGGAAACCTACAATCATACATATCGGCACCACAACTTTTCACATAAAGACTTAAGTGATCTCACCTTCACCGCTTGCACATTCATTCGCAGCGACTTTCGACGTGCTAACTTGCGTGATACGACATTCGTCAACTGCAAGTTCATTGAACAGGGTGATATCGAAGGCTGCCACTTTGATGTCGCAGATCTTCGTGATGCAAGTTTCCAACAATGCCAACTTGCGATGGCAAACTTCAGTAATGCCAATTGCTACGGTATAGAGTTCCGTGCGTGTGATTTAAAAGGTGCCAACTTTTCCCGAACAAACTTTGCCCATCAAGTGAGTAATCGTATGTACTTTTGCTCAGCATTTATTTCTGGATGTAATCTTTCCTATGCCAATATGGAGAGGGTTTGTTTAGAAAAATGTGAGTTGTTTGAAAATCGCTGGATAGGAACGAACCTAGCGGGTGCATCACTGAAAGAGTCAGACTTAAGTCGAGGTGTTTTTTCCGAAGATGTCTGGGGGCAATTTAGCCTACAGGGTGCCAATTTATGCCACGCCGAACTCGACGGTTTAGATCCCCGCAAAGTCGATACATCAGGTATCAAAATTGCAGCCTGGCAGCAAGAACTGATTCTCGAAGCACTGGGTATTGTTGTTTATCCTGACTAATTGCTTTGATGTGTGATTTTAAACGCTCAAATTTATAAAACGAATAATATTGTCAACCTTGCAATAATAGACATAGGGACAACCATGTATAAATTTTTACCCTCAGGCGTCTTCACAATAGAGCCATATAGCAGTGGGTCACTTAGTGGGCTTAATTTTTCCATTAAAGATAATATTAATATTGCTCAGTATAAAACATCATATGGTAGCCCATCTTGGCAAGTAAACATAAGGCTGCCATTTATAAGGCACTGTTGCAAAAATGTGGAGGTGATAGGGGTACTACGCCGGAACCCCAGATTTTTCCGTCCGTTCAAATTATCCACGGTTGAGCAGCTTGATCCCGTCCGCCCGCAGTTGACCAACAGGGGAAATATGCCTGTACAAAGTTTGCCGGGTTATCCCAAGTTCCTGGCATAGCGTACTGACCTTTGTTTCTGATTGTCCCATTGATGCCATTGCCAGTCGCAGTTTGACTGGCGTCATTTTATAAGGTCGGCCGCCGTTCCGCCCACGGGCTCTTGCTGATGCCAGACCTGCAGTCGTTCTTTCAGCAATCAGTTCGCGCTCAAACTCCGCCAGTGCGGCAAAGATACCGAAGACAAGCTTGCCAGCGGCCGTTGTTGTGTCGATAGTCGCCCCGTGACCGGTCAGCACTTTCAGACCGGTCCCCCTCGCGGTCAGGTCGTGCACTGTATTAATGAGATGACGAAGATCACGACCGAGGCGGTCCAGCTTCCATACGACCGAGAGCATAAAAAATATTGGGGCAGCGTGAGCTATGCTGCCATCGCTGGTCCCTTCCCGTCACTTTGAAAACCCGGATACCAGCAGACAAATTTATCCTGCAGTTCGTTATTCAAAACGGCGGTCCGGGTCTGTAACAAATAATGAGCCCCTTTTCTGCTCCACTGCATCTGCTGCTTTTTGGCCATTCGTCTGGCGATCACTTCATTGATCGTGGATTCCACAAACGCGGTTGATACCGGCTCTCCGTACCGACGCATTTCGCCGTAGTTTGGGATCATCATCTTATTATTCCGGATGTAGGTATACATTTCATCCAGATGTTTTTGCAGGGATTTCAGGCTAGGATAGCTGAGTTCAGGGTCATCGCAATACATAACGCAATTATCAATATGTTCCAGCGCAGCGACAACATTGCCATGCCAGAGATATCGTTTAATGCTTTCCAGCAGTGCCAGAACTTTACTCCCCGCCTCTGGATCTGATACCAGCAGTCCCCGGGCATATTGCATGAGCACCTTCAGCCTCATGGTGATATGAAACCAGTCCAGCACATGCGTTGACTCAGGGTACATACCGAACTGGAGGTCCCTGAGATTATCCGCGCCGTCGGACAGAAAAAATATCTGCTGGTTGGCCTGCATTCCCTGCGCTGAAAGGTGGGTCATGAGCCTGCGTTCCGGATGACAGTCATCCTTCTGAACAAAACCGAAGCGGCGGGTGTCAGCAGGCGCACCAACGGAAAAAGACTTCCCGGCAATAATTTCAAAATTACGCTTTTTGTCATCCCGATCGCGAACATAACCACCATCTATACCCACCACAAGCGGTTTTCCTGGCCTGGGCAGGTTCCCCCAGTCGCGGGGGCAGCCGGAAAGAAAACCTGAATGAGCTTCAGCCTCAGCGTCAAGACGCTGCGCCACCTGGCATAAATGATTCCTCACCGTTGAGGCATTCAGGCTGTGGCCCACCGGCAGAATATCTTTCAGCAGACGAGTCGTCATTTCATAGGAGATCATCGAGGCCCAGCGGGTTTCAATATATTTCAGTGCCGGGTGAGAATAATCGCCGGCCCAGTCGCTGAGCAAACTGACTGTCTTTGTATCACTCTCTTCACAACGGCACCGGTACACCCGAAGCCCGGATACCGGAATAACGCCAAACAGCGTCCGGTACCGTATTTTCTGTTTGCCTTTGATTCTGCGCGCAGCAAGGCAGTGAGGGCACCGGATATGGTGTTGAGTATATTCGTCTGCCTGCAGCTGGACCACCGACTGCTGGACCGTATTCAGCAACAGCTTGGATTCTGACACCGATAATCCGATGTCGTTCCGGGTCTCCCCTGATTTCTGGATTGTCATCAGTTCCTCCGTTCGACTGGAGCCTGATTCATCGGTGATGACTATCTGGAGCGTCAGTTGCATCATTGCCTCCTGCTGTGGTGGATGACTATCTCCCGGCTACTGGTTGTTCATCTGGTGACGAAGCTTATAATATGTGGAAACGCCAAGGCCCGCATGGTCGCAGGCGATCCTGAGCCTGACCCCTCTGCTTCTGAGTGCGTCAATTTCCTGGATCTTTTTGATATCGGCGCCGGGGCGCCCTGTTTTTTCACCCCGTGCTTTTTTCGCGGCGATGCCGTCGGCCTGCCTTTCCTTCAGTAAGGCTCGTTCAAACTGGCTGAATGCCGACATCATGTGCAGCTGCAGTTCCTGCATCGGATTGTTTGTGCCGGCGCTGAACGTCAGCTGCTCTTTCAGAAAAATAAGGGTAACGCCCTGGTCACGAAGCCGGGTGGTGACAGCGCACATATCCGACATATTCCGGCAAAGGCGATCGATGGAATGAACCAGAAGCGTATCACCAGGGCGTAATTGCCCCAGGAGTTCCTGTAACCCCGGGCGGTTTGTGTCCTTCGCGCTGGCATGCTCAACACAAATTTTATCAGGCTGAAAACCCGCCTTTGACAATGCCTCTTCCTGACGGGCCGTATTCTGATCGGCCGAGCTTACCCTGATGTAGGCATATTGCACGCAAAACCTCCGGAAGGTCTTTAAACATCATAGAGATTTAAAGAATAATCCATAAACACTGATTTAGGGAGGTTTATAGACATTTTTTCGGGGATCTGAGAGGCATGCTGAAAACGTATACCTTTATAGACATCAGTCAGCGACGACGGCCCAGCCAGATAACTTCAGGCTCCAGTACCGGAGATGCAAGGTCGAGCCTGCTCAGTTGCCGGTTGATTTTGTGGCGGTTGAACCTGACAGCATCCAGGTCGTCAGCAAAAGGGCGGATCTCGCCGACCGTTGTTTCATCATCCGCATTAACGATAGCTTCAAGAAACGCCAGGGTTTTATCGAACTCATCCGCAGCTGTGGCTCCGGGCATACCATGGCCGCTTATACAAAACGGCGCTTTCAGCGTAGAGTTTTCATAAATGGCCTCAACACGAATGTCATGAAGCCAGTGCTCAAAGAAATTGTATTCATAGGTAAAGCGATCGCCAGCATCAAAAGCAAAATCATCAATCACGACCCGGAACGGATTATCGACAAAACCGATGCCTCCTTCGTAGGAGATACCGTAATCTTTGCCATAAATGTGAAATTGATGGAGATGGTCGTCCCCCCAGCCCTGCACTATCTGGAAAATGAAGTGAAGCGCGGCCAGTGACGTGTCGGCAGCAATTCTCAGCCGACGCCAGACCATCGGACTGACTCCATGAACTGCTATTTTGATGACGTAGATCTTCATAGTCAGCAGGTATTGTTATGAAATGATGGTGGTTATTTTAACCCCTGTAGATGGCATCATTCGATGGCTGCCCCGAGGTTTTTCATGCTCTCCTTATTCAAAGGCCTTACATTTCAAAAACTCTGCTTACCAGGCGCATTTCGCCCAGGGGATCACCATAATAAAATGCTGAGGCCTGGCCTTTGCGTAGTGCACGCATCACCTCAATACCTTTGATGGTGGCGTAAGCCGTCTTCATGGATTTAAATCCCAGCGTGGCGCCGATTATCCGTTTCAGTTTGCCATGATCGCATTCAATCACGTTGTTCCGGTACTTAATCTGTCGGTGTTCAACGTCAGACGGGCACCGGCCTTCGCGTTTGAGCAGAGCAAGCGCGCGACCATAGGCGGGCGCTTTATCCGTGTTGATGAATCGCGGGATCTGCCACTTCTTCACGTTGTTGAGGATTTTACCCAGAAACCGGTATGCAGCTTTGCTGTTACGACGGGAGGAGAGATAAAAATCGACAGTGCGGCCCCGGCTGTCGACGGCCCGGTACAGATACGCCCAGCGGCCATTGACCTTCACGTAGGTTTCATCCATGTGCCACGGGCAAAGATCGGAAGGGTTACGCCAGTACCAGCGCAGCCGTTTTTCCATTTCAGGCGCATAACGCTGAACCCAGCGGTAAATCGTGGAGTGATCGACATTCACTCCGCGTTCAGCCAGCATCTCCTGCAGCTCACGGTAACTGATGCCGTATTTGCAGTACCAGCGTACGGCCCACAGAATGATGTCACGCTGAAAATGCCGGCCTTTGAATGGGTTCATGTGCAGCTCCATCAGCAAAAGGGGATGATAAGTTTATCACCACCGACTATTTGCAACAGTGCCATCTCATCTGCGCAAGGCAGAACGTGAAGACGGCCGCCCTGGACCTCGCCCGCGAGCGCCAGGCGCACGAGGCCGGCGCGCGGACCCGCGCCACGGCCCACGAGCGGACGCCGCAGCAGGAGCGCCAGAAGGCCGCCAGAGAGGCCGAGCGCGGCCGTGAGGCTTGGACGCTAGGGCAGGGCATGAAAAAGCCCGTAGCGGGCTGCTACGGGCGTCTGACGCGGTGGAAAGGGGGAGGGGATGTTGTCTACATGGCTCTGCTGTAGTGAGTGGGTTGCGCTCCGGCAGCGGTCCTGATCAATCGTCACCCTTTCTCGGTCCTTCAACGTTCCTGACAACGAGCCTCCTTTTCGCCAATCCATCGACAATCACCGCGAGTCCCTGCTCGAACGCTGCGTCCGGACCGGCTTCGTCGAAGGCGTCTATCGCGGCCCGCAACAGCGGCGAGAGCGGAGCCTGTTCAACGGTGCCGCCGCGCTCGCCGGCCTGCTCCTCAAGCACGGCCCCAACAGTGAAGTAGCTGATTGTCATCAGCGCATTGACGGCGTCCCCGGCCGAAAAACCCGCCTCGCAGAGGAAGCGAAGCTGCGCGTCGGCCGTTTCCATCTGCGGTGCGCCCGGTCGCGTGCCGGCATGGATGCGCGCGCCATCGCGGTAGGCGAGCAGCGCCTGCCTGAAGCTGCGGGCATTCCCGATCAGAAATGAGCGCCAGTCGTCGTCGGCTCTCGGCACCGAATGCGTATGATTCTCCGCCAGCATGGCTTCGGCCAGTGCGTCGAGCAGCGCCCGCTTGTTCCTGAAGTGCCAGTAAAGCGCCGGCTGCTGAACCCCCAACCGTTCCGCCAGTTTGCGTGTCGTCAGACCGTCTACGCCGACCTCGTTCAACAGGTCCAGGGCGGCACGGATCACTGTATTCGGCTGCAACTTTGTCATGCTTGACACTTTATCACTGATAAACATAATATGTCCACCAACTTATCAGTGATAAAGAATCCGCGCGTTCAATCGGACCAGCGGAGGCTGGTCCGGAGGCCAGACGTGAAACCCAACAGACCCCTGATCGTAATTCTAAGCACTGTCGCGCTCGACGCTGTCGGCATCGGCCTGATTATGCCGGTGCTGCCGGGCCTCCTGCGCGATCTGGTTCACTCGAACGACGTCACCGCCCACTATGGCATTCTGCTGGCGCTGTATGCGTTGATGCAATTTGCCTGCGCACCTGTGCTGGGCGCGCTGTCGGATCGTTTCGGGCGGCGGCCGGTCTTGCTCGTCTCGCTGGCCGGCGCTGCTGTCGACTACGCCATCATGGCGACGGCGCCTTTCCTTTGGGTTCTCTATATCGGGCGGATCGTGGCCGGCATCACCGGGGCGACTGGGGCGGTAGCCGGCGCTTATATTGCCGATATCACTGATGGCGATGAGCGCGCGCGGCACTTCGGCTTCATGAGCGCCTGTTTCGGGTTCGGGATGGTCGCGGGACCTGTGCTCGGTGGGCTGATGGGCGGTTTCTCCCCCCACGCTCCGTTCTTCGCCGCGGCAGCCTTGAACGGCCTCAATTTCCTGACGGGCTGTTTCCTTTTGCCGGAGTCGCACAAAGGCGAACGCCGGCCGTTACGCCGGGAGGCTCTCAACCCGCTCGCTTCGTTCCGGTGGGCCCGGGGCATGACCGTCGTCGCCGCCCTGATGGCGGTCTTCTTCATCATGCAACTTGTCGGACAGGTGCCGGCCGCGCTTTGGGTCATTTTCGGCGAGGATCGCTTTCACTGGGACGCGACCACGATCGGCATTTCGCTTGCCGCATTTGGCATTCTGCATTCACTCGCCCAGGCAATGATCACCGGCCCTGTAGCCGCCCGGCTCGGCGAAAGGCGGGCACTCATGCTCGGAATGATTGCCGACGGCACAGGCTACATCCTGCTTGCCTTCGCGACACGGGGATGGATGGCGTTCCCGATCATGGTCCTGCTTGCTTCGGGTGGCATCGGAATGCCGGCGCTGCAAGCAATGTTGTCCAGGCAGGTGGATGAGGAACGTCAGGGGCAGCTGCAAGGCTCACTGGCGGCGCTCACCAGCCTGACCTCGATCGTCGGACCCCTCCTCTTCACGGCGATCTATGCGGCTTCTATAACAACGTGGAACGGGTGGGCATGGATTGCAGGCGCTGCCCTCTACTTGCTCTGCCTGCCGGCGCTGCGTCGCGGGCTTTGGAGCGGCGCAGGGCAACGAGCCGATCGCTGATCGTGGAAACGATAGGCCTATGCCATGCGGGTCAAGGCGACTTCCGGCAAGCTATACGCGCCCTAGGAGTGCGGTTGGAACGTTGGCCCAGCCAGATACTCCCGATCACGAGCAGGACGCCGATGATTTGAAGCGCACTCAGCGTCTGATCCAAGAACAACCATCCTAGCAACACGGCGGTCCCCGGGCTGAGAAAGCCCAGTAAGGAAACAACTGTAGGTTCGAGTCGCGAGATCCCCCGGAACCAAAGGAAGTAGGTTAAACCCGCTCCGATCAGGCCGAGCCACGCCAGGCCGAGAACATTGGTTCCTGTAGGCATCGGGATTGGCGGATCAAACACTAAAGCTACTGGAACGAGCAGAAGTCCTCCGGCCGCCAGTTGCCAGGCGGTAAAGGTGAGCAGAGGCACGGGAGGTTGCCACTTGCGGGTCAGCACGGTTCCGAACGCCATGGAAACCGCCCCCGCCAGGCCCGCTGCGACGCCGACAGGATCTAGCGCTGCGTTTGGTGTCAACACCAACAGCGCCACGCCCGCAGTTCCGCAAATAGCCCCCAGGACCGCCATCAATCGTATCGGGCTACCTAGCAGAGCGGCAGAGATGAACACGACCATCAGCGGCTGCACAGCGCCTACCGTCGCCGCGACCCCG
Source organism: Salmonella sp. SSDFZ69 (assembly GCF_004010755.1). Lineage (NCBI taxonomy): Bacteria > Pseudomonadati > Pseudomonadota > Gammaproteobacteria > Enterobacterales > Enterobacteriaceae > Salmonella > Salmonella sp. SSDFZ69. The sequence goes on from NZ_CP034832.1 coordinate 90,885, forward strand.
CCCGGCAGGCGGTAGACCGAAATAAACAACAAGCTCCAGAATAGCGAAATATTAAGTGCGCCGAGGATGAAGATGCGCATCCACCAGATTCCCGTTGGAATCTGTCGGACGATCATCACGAGCAATAAACCCGCCGGCAACGCCCGCAGCATCGCGACCGTCATCGGTGAGAAGTTCGGCAGGTATTGGGTGGTGACAATGTAGGTGCTGCCCCAAATGGCAGGTGCTATCGCTGTGAACAATAAATCGGGCGTGCGTAATGACATGCGATTACAAGACCTCCGCTACGGCGATGGGTTTTTGAGAGTTGCAGGCGCCGCGATGACCGCACCCTGACTTGGACTGGCCCTGCCTCGCACCAATCCACCTGCGGCTATGGCCGCGATCATGCGAGGCCCGAAAATTACACGACCTGTACACGTCCGCCGAACCCGGAACGCAACAGAGCTTCGTGGGCATCCCGATCCGGGTCGTAGCAGCAGTCCTGGACCAAACGCACGTCGTAGTCCGCATCACTAGCCCAGGCGACGCTTGAAAGAACAACGCCGGTGGTGCTTATCCCGGCCATGACAAGCGTGCTTACGCCGCGCGTCCGAAGGTCGGCGTCGAGCGCCGTGCCATAAAAGACGCTGGCTCGCGGACATGCATAGAAAAGGTCGCCCCGTTCGATCGCAAGCCCTTCGACGGGCAGACCGGTGCGAAATCGTCCGCTCGGGAGATACGGTGAGATTTGGCGATTCGTCGCCGGCGGCGCATGTTCATACTCTTCGCCGAGCGAAAAGTTGGGGAACAGCACGGGCCGGCCGCGCAAGGCGTGCTGGCAGCCGTGCAGACCCTGCGTGAGATGAACGCCGACAACCTGCGCAAGGTGCCGGCCGATGCACCCACGGCCTTCATCAAGCCGCGCTGGAAGCCGCTGGTGATCACCCCGGAAGGCCTCGACCGGAAATTCTACGAAATCTGCGCCCTGTCCGAGCTGAAGAACGCCCTGCGCTCCGGCGACATCTGGGTCAAGGGCTCGTGGCAGTTCCGCGACTTCGACGACTACCTGCTGCCGGCCGAGAAGTTCGCCGCACTCAAGCGCGAGCAGGCCCTGCCCCTGGCGATCAACCCGAACAGCGACCAGTACCTGGAAGAGCGTTTGCAGCTGCTGGACGAGCAGTTGGCCACCGTCACCCGCCTGGCCAAGGACAACGAGCTGCCCGATGCCATCCTCACCGAGTCAGGGCTGAAAATCACCCCGCTGGATGCGGCGGTGCCGGATCGGGCGCAGGCGCTGATCGACCAAACCAGCCAGTTACTGCCGCGCATCAAGATCACCGAACTGCTGATGGACGTGGACGACTGGACGGGCTTCAGCCGCCACTTCACCCACTTGAAGGACGGGGCCGAGGCCAAAGACAGGACGTTGCTGCTGTCCGCAATCCTCGGTGATGCGATCAACCTCGGGCTGACCAAGATGGCCGAGTCGAGCCCCGGCCTGACCTACGCCAAGCTGTCCTGGCTGCAAGCCTGGCACATCCGCGACGAAACCTATTCGGCGGCCTTGGCCGAGCTGGTCAACCACCAGTATCGCCACGCCTTTGCCGCCCACTGGGGCGACGGCACGACCTCATCCTCCGATGGCCAGCGCTTCCGCGCGGGTGGCCGGGGCGAGAGCACCGGGCACGTCAACCCGAAGTACGGTAGCGAGCCGGGACGGCTGTTCTATACCCATATCTCCGACCAGTACGCGCCGTTCAGCACCCGCGTGGTGAATGTCGGCGTCCGCGATTCCACCTATGTGCTCGACGGCCTGCTGTACCACGAGTCCGACCTGCGGATCGAGGAGCACTACACCGACACGGCCGGCTTCACCGATCACGTCTTTGCCCTGATGCACCTGCTAGGCTTCCGCTTCGCGCCGCGCATCCGCGACCTCGGCGAAACCAAGCTGTACGTGCCGCAGGGCGTGCAAGCCTACCCGACGTTGCGCCCGCTGATCGGCGGCACCCTGAACATCAAGCACGTGCGTGCCCACTGGGACGACATCCTGCGCCTGGCCAGCTCGATCAAGCAGGGCACCGTCACCGCCTCGCTGATGCTGCGCAAGCTCGGCAGCTACCCGCGCCAGAACGGACTGGCCGTGGCCCTGCGCGAGCTGGGCCGGATCGAGCGCACGCTGTTCATCCTGGACTGGCTGCAAAGTGTTGAACTGCGCCGCCGCGTGCATGCCGGCCTGAACAAAGGTGAGGCGCGCAACTCGCTGGCCAGGGCGGTGTTCTTCAACCGCCTTGGGGAAATCAGGGATCGGAGCTTCGAGCAGCAGCGCTACCGGGCCAGCGGCCTCAACCTGGTGACGGCGGCTATCGTGCTGTGGAACACGGTGTACCTGGAACGCGCCACCCAGGGGTTGGTCGAGGCCGGCAAGCCGGTGGACGGCGAGCTGCTGCAATTCCTGTCGCCGCTGGGCTGGGAGCACATCAACCTAACCGGCGATTACGTCTGGCGGCAGAGCCGCAGACTGGAAGACGGGAAGTTTCGGCCCTTACGGATGCCCGGAAAACCTTAGCGTACGATTTTTTCCGAATTCTGCGGGCTCCCCTTTAAGATTTTGGCAAGCAGTAGCGTCCTCTGGTTTACCCATGAACATGGTAATACGGGAAAAACCATACCAACTTATGGTCGCTTTGATTGCTTTATATACGGCCATCCCTGTTGTTACAATAGTAATTTTATCTGGTCAGCAATCGCATAAGTTGGAACTAATTGCTGTGCATTTCATTACATTTATCACGATGGTGTTTGTTTTGCGTCGTAAGATGGGGAAACGTTGGCTGGATTTATTTGAAGAAAAATTAGCCATTTATAAACCTAATGATAAACTCGCGCTTAGCGAATTACACGAAAGCATACGTGAGAAAAATGGGCTAGACTTGCAGGATCTACAAGATTGGTACTGGAAAGAGAAGATGACATATGCGTATCACAAAGAACATAAAACAACCATAAGCTATCAAAAATTCAAGTAGCATTTTAAAATGTCAGGGGAGGGCTATTGTGATTTATTAAGTCGGCAAGGTTATTAGGTAGGGGTGTTCAATATGATAAATTCTTCGAGTGTGGTTATTTCAAGAGTTGTTCTGGTCCTTTGAGATAGCTAATTATCATTACAGACTTTATCGAAAGGTATGAATTATGAACATTACCGACAAAGAACTTAGCTCAAATACAGTGAGTCAGTATGGATGGAACTTAGGAGAGTTCAATCACTCAACGCCTTTTACATCTCATTTTATTTATATTACCGACTATCATAAAGATAATACATGGATGATTTCACTTTCGCAGGAGGATTTTAATACGACCAAAATTTCAACATCGTTAAGTCTAGATGCCTGTGTGTCCATGCTCGGAAAGATACTAAAAAAAATGTCTAACAAAATCGGTATCTCACAAACGGAAGAATCTGAATTCGCATTTCTTTTAACAAACTATATTAAACAAACTTTGACTTTTAGAGAATGGCAACGCAATGCTGAAGGAAATCAACGACTGCACTTTCTTATTAATATCTACGGTGCAAAAGAAGACGGTGGCGAAGTGGTTTTAAGACCATTTATTGTAAATCCTGATGAATTAATGCTTACTCCAGCGGATGTCGTTGAATTTAATTCGCAGGTTATCAAAGTTGATCGGCAGCGTCATCCTGAGTGGTTCCGTTAACAGGTCACAAGGGTTAAGAGCCTGAAAGGCTGCGATAGGGTATACGCAGCCTATTCTGTATAGCCGTCGCGTAATAATTGTTCTAAATGACTATCGACCGTTTCCTGATCACCAGGAATATATCGAGGCCATCCTGTTATATCGTTGGCGAGTTTCACTATGTATGGATGAAACCCAAACTGTTCGGAAGTGATGTCAATATAATATTGCACTTCTTCGAAATTCAACTCACACCAATAATGGCCAAAGCCACCACACTCTATAAATATACCGCCATCATCTGCACCGTTACCCCCACGGACAACAGCATCTAGACCTTTAGTTTTTGCTAAATAACACACAAGATAGCTTGCAAAAAGGCAAGTGCCTGCCGTCTTCTCTATGCCGCACTCCGTTAAAATTGAAAGTAGCTTTTCATGCGCCACTCTTGCAATGTCTGATACCAATTCCGGGGACATGTTAGCTCCAGTGAAATTGTTAGATCGACTTAAACAGATAATAACTCAATATTTTCATGAAGTACTTGTGGGTTCTTAAACCAATAGCCGGAACCACACATCCAAGGTTCACCTGGGAAAACAAAACCTTCTTGAATAAGGTATTTGCGGAATAGGGGAGGCAGTACATTTTCAATTTTCAAAATGTAATTTTGTTCATCTGCAATACATTTCAATTCTGCAAGAAGCGCTCTAAAAATGCCTGTGCCGGGCTCTTTAACTGAGATAGTTGAAACAACCATGACCGGATATCCCAGGACCGAACACATGCCTGCTCTTGCCCGGATGTAGAGCTCCTCGAAATGGTGTAAGCCGTGTACATGAGAAGACCTTATGGGTATCTTACCATCTGATGCCTGCGTTATAAGGTCGGCGAAAACCTTTTTGATTTTCAGCAAATCTGCCTGAAAATTTTGATCGTTCAAAGGAAAATCAGATTGAGAATTTGTCATTACATATCTTATGTTTTAAAAACTTAACTTTGATAAAGCAAAGGAATACGCTGATCGTCATGTGATCCAAATTGAGCAATGAATTTTAATTCGGAACAGCTAAAGACAAAGCAGTAGGGTGCAATAATTCAGGATGTCGATACTATAAGAAGAATAGTGGTATGAATGTAGCAATTACCTCAATATGAGGGGGGCAACTGTTGATGCTGTACATACATACAGTATTTAACATAATCTTTGTTATATGTACTTATAAATCAATGACATAAGGTTTAAAGATCGTATGATCTACGCACTAGGTCATGGCTTGTAATGAGTGAAAAAAGGTTCAAGATTTTAGAGAAATGCTCCCAAGATCAACATGGCGGCATAAGTTTTCCAGCTTGACCAATCAATCGTGGAACCAAGCAACAGATAGAATGCCAGGCCTACCAGCCCCAGCTTTACTACTATCCCAATTAATATGGTAAAGATAGACTCATCGCGTTCGCCTTTAAGTAATTTACAACGCGTAATTAGATCGTCTTTTTTCATGTAGAATCCCTTAGAGTTATTAAAGTCCTGCATTAGAAGTTGTTACCTGCCGAAGTTACCTCGTATGAGTTAACTGTGGCTCCAAACATACAAAATATAAGCTGTGCCAATTGAAAGGATTAGAAAAGCACAGTTACTAATAAAATCTACTAATGCTTGTAGCTTCTTTAGTCTCACTATTGCTGGACCGTGTTCAGTAGAGGTACTACTCAGCCCTTTTGTTCTGGCACTCTCTGCTTTTCTGAAAAAATTGTAATGCAATCCTGACCGCAAGCAAAACCATGCCAAACCAGTCGTTATTACGATATTTATGTAGAAAGCATATTGAATCATTTGTTCAGTTTCGAAGCTTTCCATTGAAAACCCTTTGTTGAAATGTTGAATAAAATTATTTTTAGTAAATGTAAGCAATAAATAGAACGAATATTAATAGTGAAAGATGCAATGCCAACATCTGCTTATGATGCCTTATGAGGATTTCTTCCTTCGCATTCATTAAATCGTACATCTCATCAATATTTTTATTGCTGGTATATTCGAGACGTTCATCACGAAGTAATTTGAACTTTACCAATACGACAAGTGATTTAATAATAAAGCTCGTAAGCATAACAGTTATAGACAAAAATAAAAAATAGGCCAAATTCATATATCACTCCATGGAGATTAATAGAAAAATTTATAATAAGTAATCTCATAGAGCATTACTTGAATCTTCTTCCCATACTAAGGACTCACCGAGAAATTTAGTTAAAGATGATTTGGCATACTGTGGTTCGGAAAAAAAACGTGGGAACCAGCCGTCAAAGCTTTGGGTACCATTGTGACGATTTTCAGGCGAGACTGATAAGCGGTACCCGTCTCCGTAAGGTGAAATGCTAAATGTGTATCCATCATCTGTCTTTGAGATCAGCGTTTTGCTTGTCATATGACTAATAGATACCGTTAACTCCTTTGGTGTTTGTATCACCGAAAGAAGAAACAATGCGCTTATGGCTGCAAAAATCCAGCAATATAATGATGCATCCATAAAACCAGCTACAACACTCGATCCCAAAAAAAACCAAAATAAACTTATTAAGATTACTGAGTTTTCATTCATGTCTGTTCCTTGTTATTACTAATTATATTATGCTTTATAGTTGACCGTCAGACTACCCACGGGTTTTGACGAACAAAGTCACGCACTCCATTTATACATGCTTTTGAGATGACTTCAAAATAAGGATGGTTTGATGGAATCATATTCCCGGTATTATCAAGAAGCATAATAGTCCCTAAAGACCGAACCAGTTGATATTCATTGAGCTTACGCTTTAGCAAAGTTTGCAATCTATAAATTGTCTCACCGGAACTGTTACCTTCGATACCTACAACAGAGACCGTACAGTTCACTTCCTGATTATCAGATTGATAATCGAACCAGTAATTTTCGTTGTAATTTCCTTTTTGCGCATGCTCAATTTTGCCAGGCCATTTTACCCATAAAGAAGAGTTGTTTTTAGATCGTAAGATCTGCTTCAGCGTTTCCAATGGATTTTTTTCATCAACCTCAGACCAGGCCGAAATAAATTCTTTCTGCATTGCCTCAGGGTCTATAACGGCAATGAAATCAAATTCCTCTTTATTGATAGAGTTGGCTCGATCTTTGAGATAAAACAGACCGAGTTTATATCCCTTTTCACTTTTCCAGTTTGCTCCCACAGGCTGATAGTCTGTATTTATAAACGGTTTGAAAGTGTGAGTGTCGGGAGAAAAAATTACTGAGGGTGCCAGCACCCGGCCTCGGTGTCGTATTGGATTTACATATATTTTTTCCCCGTCACATAACATTTCAATAATTGCTTTTGTCACAACTACTGAAATAGAAGGTCTACATGTATTTTGATTTATTTCCCCGAGGTGCGCCAAACTTCCATCCTCACTCTTCAACACCTTTGTAAGGCAAGTCGGGCAATACTGTTGATCTCTATAATAAACAGGCATGGTTAGACGACCGGAATCGTTTAGTACCAACTGAAGTAACGGATGAGGCTCTTTCATCATGGTTATTTCTTCTCTTTCACCTTTCTGGGCTTTTCGTTTGCCTGTCTCCACTGCCATGGTGGGACAGGGTTGGTGTCTGCCCATAACCCTTTTGCCTCCTTTTGTGCTGCGGATTCATATTTGATATAGCCAGGGACAATGGCGTTATCTTCGAACCGATAAACCCACGCATATCCACTGTCCACCATAGAGGCATTGATATCATATCCATCTAACCAGATGGTACCTAACATACGGCCATAGATATCCGTACCATGGTCTATCACGGTAACGATTTTAGTTGCTATAGCTGTGGTTAAGGCCTGTTTTGCTTTTTGGCCAAAAGCCTGTTTAGATTCAGGAGCGTCTATACCATACATCCGTATTTTGATGGTTGTGTTTTGAGCATCCAACGCAGTTATGGTGTCACCGTCAACAATCTTAACCACCTTTGCCTCAAAAGTTGTTGAGTTCCCCCAGGACGCCACTGGGAATACAACAATCATGATGGGCAAAAGTAACTTTGTTAAAAAAAACATCATTTCACCTTGATTTGTTGAGTACAGACATGTATCCACAAGCCTATTTACAGGCAGTATTTTAACAAGTCATTATTTCATGGGCGGGCTTAAAACCAATCTTTTTGCAACTTAAAGGCAGAATAATCACAATAAATTTAGAACCTGAACCAAAAAATAATCCAAATTAAGCGTGTTAATCTATCTCAAAGATATTATTCCTGAGAGAGTTTGGATGAAACGTTACACTCATGATCTTGAGACAGACCTGAATGATGTGGATAAAACACCATCTCTGATCCACAAAACTTTGTTAACAGCTTCGACCATTTATGACCTGAAATATCTGGCTCAGGTATTAAATGATGAAAATGGCAGTAATTGGTCCCGTGCATCCCTTAAACGTCAGGTTACATGCATACCTGAGCATTGTGAGCTGAGTATCGCAGATGGACGCTATCTACAGACTTTAATACCTTCACGACCTGCTGATTATGAGGACAGGCACTTTAGCTTTATCGATCTGTTTGCAGGGATAGGTGGACTGCGAAGCGGATTTGATGCCATCGGTGGTAAATGTCTTTTCACGAGCGAATGGAATACTTATTCCAGCCGTACTTACCGGGCGAACTGGTATTGCGATGAGAACGAGCACCGCTTCAATTCAGACATCCGTGACATCACTCTTAGCAACCGGCCCGAGGTTACTGATGACGAGGCATACAAATTTATCGATGCCTCTATCCCGGATCATGATGTTCTTCTTGCGGGATTTCCATGCCAGCCATTCAGCATCGCCGGTGTCAGTAAAAAGAACTCTATGGGTCGCAAACACGGTTTCGAGTGCGACACTCAGGGTACGCTCTTCTTTGATGTGGCCAGGATCATCCGGGCAAAACAACCTGCAATTTTTGTTCTGGAAAACGTAAAAAATCTGAAGAGTCACGATAAGGGTAATACCTTTAACATCATCATGAAAACGCTCGATGAGCTTGGCTACGACGTCGCAAACAGCGAAAGCACGGGCGCGGATGATCCTAAAGTCATCGATGGCCGTCATTTCCGACCCCAGCACCGTGAACGTATCGTCCTTATTGGTTTTCGCCGCGACCTACGTCTGAAAGACGGTTTTACTCTGAGAGACATTAAAGACTTTTATCCGGACAAGCGCCCTTCTCTCTCAGATTTACTGGATCCGAGCGTAGATAGTAAATACATCCTCTCCCCTAAACTCTGGGAGTACTTATACAACTATGCAAAGAAACATGCGGCAAAAGGCAATGGTTTTGGTTTTGGACTAGTAGATCCTTCCAATGTTAATAGTGTCACCAGAACCCTCTCAAGCCGCTATATGAAAGACGGATCTGAAATTCTTATTGATCGGGGCTGGTCTCATGAACTGGGAGAAACTGATTTCCATAACACATACAACATGGACCGTCGGCCACGCATGCTAACGCCACGTGAATGCAGCAGGCTAATGGGCTTCGATAAACCCGGGGAAAGTGTTTTCCGTATCCCTGTGTCCAATACACAGGCTTACAGACAGTTTGGGAACTCCGTGGTCGTTGATGTCTTTGCGGCCGTCGCCAAACTGCTGAAGTCACGAATTGAATTTGCAGCCTCCCAGCGCTTGCGGCAGTTTTACGACGAAGTCAGCTGACCTGAGCTCCTTCATCAATTTAAATGCTTAAGATTGTTGTAATAATGTCAGAGGTCAACCATGACGTATTTCGAATCAGCTGAAGGTGAGACGGTATCTAAAGAACGAGCATTACAAGAACTGTCCAGGCATTGCGTTCCCGAAACAGATTTCGAAGAATTCTTTAGCGACATGGGCGTAAAGGAACAGTATGACGCTCAGGAAGTGTTGCTCTGGTTGGGATATTAAACTTCCTGTTTAGGAGACTACTATGAGCCAAAAATTCGCAGTGATGATTGCTTACGACGACGATCCAAACGTCAAAAGGTATTCACCTGACTTTCAAACGCAGGATGAGTTTGCTAAAGGGTGGCAGTCGGCTCTTAAAAAGGCACACCACACCTCAGGTCAAAAATCAGTCATCACCTGCGGATGTCGTGGAAAAGGAGAAAAGCGACTTTATGTTCGTGCTTTACCGAACGGTGATGCCTTTATTCTCGTCAAAGCCGCTAACACGGGCATTGAGCATGATCCTTCCTGTGTATTCTTCTCCCTTGATGCCCGGCATACCGGCCTGAAAGGATATGCGAGTGGTGTGGTCCGGATTACAACCGAAGGTGATATGGCTGTAAGGCTCGGTATCGGTATGACAGAGAAAGATCCTCCTGAAAAATCAGAAGTGCCTCCCCTGCCCCATGTTCAGCGACCAGAAGGAGGTCAGGCCTCAATGACCCTCCTGGGCTTGCTTAGTCTTTTGTGGACAGAGTCTGGTCTGAATGTCTGGTACCCGAAAATGGCAGGGAAACGTAACGATTCACTGGTACGGTATCGTCTGCTTGAAACCGCTAAACAAATTCGTACCGGCAGAGCCTGCATAGGTGACCATTTATTCATTGGTGTACCTGACCCGAAACAACCTGTCGCTCAGTCGCAAATTCAGCGTCTTTCATCACAGGCGATGAGTGATAAACGTCTCATGCTCCTGTCAGTTTTACCTCGCTACGATGCTGAAAAGCATGAGAAGCCACTTAAATTTTTACCCCTGCGGAATTTTGGGGGGCTACCGCTGATTTTTTTCAATTCAGAAGTCCATTGGGATAGCGTAAAGAAACGATTTTCATCGGAGTACGCAGCATGGAAATCCGGGGCGAAAATAGTTGTCTTTGCGTTGACGTCACCAGCTGCGGTAACCGGCAGAGGCCCTTCTGTAAGAGCTCATCAAATTGTGCTGATGCACGTTAGCGAGAACTGGATACCTCTGGACTCCTCCTATGAGGCGGTTGTTGCAGAAAAGCTGGATGCAGAGCACCGGCAGTACGTTAAGCCCATGCGTTATGATGCGAGTATTAGTGAGGTGTTCCCTGACTTCTACCTGCTCGACACAAAAAGCGATAAGCCGTTCCCGATGGAAGTATTTGGTATGGCCACTCCTGCTTATCTGGCCCGAAAGCAACTCAAAAAAGATTATTACAACCGTGAATATGGGCCTTATGGATGGTGGCACTGGGATGCGACCACAGCATCTGAAACTATGGTGCTGCCTCATTTTCCAGAATCACGCAAACCTCTTTCAACTGACACACCTGCTTAAAATGGAGAAAAAATGTCCTACATGCTTTCGCTAAGCGAACAGACAAAACTGAACGCTTTCCTGTCAGGGATCCTAGATGATTACAAGACTGGGGTTATCACTCAGATACAAGCTGTTGGTAGAATCGGTAACGTGTTTTCTGCTCTGGAAAGTGGAGACTCAAAAAAGGTAGTGCATTTGTTGACTGAAGGACGAAAACTCCTGCGGACGGGCTGAATGTCCGCAGAAGTTCTTATGTGCCAGGGGATGCAGAGAAGTGTATCAACCTGGCTTCATTTATCATGATGTTTTTCTGCTACGCGGCTGTTTTGACTTTCCAGTACCTCCCCCTGCCATTGCACCAGTTAATGTATCAATGGTGCCTTTTAGGGATTCTGAGATTGTTTTCTCCGCCTCCAGGGTAGCTTCCAGCTTCATTACTTTGGCCTGGAGCGTTTTGAGTTCATTGCTTTGTTCAGCCACTTCCGCTTCATAGCCCTGGCTGACCAAAGTTACTTTATTCAGGTCGGCGCTCAGCGACTCGTTTAGTTTATGGAGTTCAGTAAGCTCGGCATTCACCGCCACCAGGTCACCCTCTTTCCCGGACAGTGCACTTTTCAGCTCAGTACAAAGGTTCTGTGCAGCAATCAATTCCTGTTCAAACCTGTCCCTCTCTGCCTTTGTATCTGACACAGTCTGACTTAACTGGTCGCATTGTCTGGAAAGACCGGCGTTATCAGAACGCTGCGTGTTGATCTCTTCGTTCAGCTTTTTTTGATATTCAAGGTGACCAGCGATCTCTGTTTTACGTTCAGCCAGTTGCTGGGAGAGTGAGTCATTTGACTGCTGTGCGAGGCTCAATTCATGCCGTGTGCTATCTAACTGGTGATGGCAGGTTTCGAGTTCTGCTTCGGCAACATTCAGCCTTGTTTCTAACTCCTTGACGGTACTGTCCCGGATCTCTAATCGACCCTGTAGTGCCTGATTCTCAAGTTTCAGCTCATCCATATCGGTAGCGCTTTGCTCAAGCCGCTGTAACAGCTGCGTTACCTCCTCCTCCAGCTGCATGCTACGTGCTTCAGCTTTTTTAACACTATCATTCTGTATTGCGGTATAGCTTCTACGGTAGTGCCAGGTGATGTACGAGATAATATCGCCGAGTGCAACCTTTACCTCATCGGGTATATCCAGGTAACGGGCCTCTTCAGGAACCTCTTTAACATACTTCTGGTACTCCGCGAACATCTCCTGTGACCTTGCAAACGAGCCGCCAACAGCGTTTCTGAGCCAGTGAACTTTGAAGCTCAGATCGATATTTTCCGGGTTAATTTCTTTCTCTTTGCACAGACGTTCGATTGCATTGAAGTAATCGATCATCGCGATAGATGAGTACCTTGAACGACCCATTTCCTTTGATTTTTCAGTGGATTCGCTGCGGATGTCATTCTGCACCTCTGGCGGGGTAGCATCGTTCAGGCTTTTTTCTTTATCATTTTCAATCATCATTTTTTTCCTGCGGCCGGAAGCTGGTTTGCAAAATATATGCTGATAAGATCGTTCAGAGCATTCAGAAGCGAGATACTGTCGATGCAAATATGAACGTTTCCATTCTCAAACAGGCGACACCGCCAGCCATTCTCATCACTGACCTCGCCTGTGAATTCTGTATTTCTCATGGCCGTCAGCCTGTCGACCATACTCAGCCCACCGCCGGTTGCAGGTGTTGGAGTATCAGAACAGATGCATACAATATTCTCAAAGTCGCGTAAACAAAAGTGATTGTCCTGCGAGAAACCGTTGTACCTCAGCACGTTCACACCAGGAAAAATCCCCCGAAGAACAAGCTTTTTTGGCATTGTATATTGCCTGGCATTGCTTTTGAAACTTCGGTCAAGCTTGTTGAGAACATCAACGAAACCTTCTGCAAGGGTGTCTCGTCTGTTAGCCAGTGCATGCTGTAATGTTCCCTTAACAATCTCCAGGGAAGCGACGGGCGGATCCGTACGAAGGGATTCGTTAAAGGCTTCTTTTTGCTTATGGTTCCAGTACCGGTCCATACCTGTTTCTTCAAAGAGCCTTTTCCACGTTTTACGGTCAATTTCCTTACGCCCCTCCTCGATGGTGCGATCCAGTGACGACGGAAGACCAAATGCGTTGGGCTGCATAATTCTGCTGGTGAAGAGAGAGAGACCGCACAGTTCCGACGCTTCCGAGATTAACCGCATCCCTTCTTCGAATTTCTGCATGGCCATATCCCGGGCGCTGATGAGCTGCCCTGTCCGGCTCGCCGGTACTGGCTCAGAACCCTGGTTTTGAGTCATTTTACACTCCATTTTGGTATGTCAGAACATTTTGATTTGAGCAAAGGTAGGACACTATAAAACCTATAGAATTTACGTAGAAACGCGTTTAGTAAAGGCTTTACTAATTACTAATGACTAACATATTAGCACTTTCAGATATGCCAGCAATAACCCCAGCCAGTGAAATAATGTGATGAGCCCATTAATTGGGGGTAATCATTCTATCTGGTTGATATTTAACGCTTTTAATTGTCATCCTTATGTAAGCCTATGGGATTTACTCCTAATTAAATCCCATTGTATGAAAAATAGGCATTTATAAGCTTTCATGACGTGACGTTGTCACGTATATCAATGGAATTTAGTCACTAGTAAAGAGTTAACTAGTGACTATCTGCCTAATCGGTGTGCTTGAACGGTGCACTCCAGGGCGGATATAAAAATTGATGAGAGATATACAGAAAATGATGGACCGGCTTAATAAGCCAGCCTTTCTTGGGAGGATTGATGCTGCTGAACACGCTATAAAGCGAAAATGCCCCTTTTTAACCTATAGGTAGGGCACTATGAGTAAGATACAATGGCACTGTTGCAAAGTTAGCGATGAGGCAGCCTTTTGTCTTATTCAAAGGCCTTACATTTCAAAAACTCTGCTTACCAGGCGCATTTCGCCCAGGGGATCACCATAATAAAATGCTGAGGCCTGGCCTTTGCGTAGTGCACGCATCACCTCAATACCTTTGATGGTGGCGTAAGCCGTCTTCATGGATTTAAATCCCAGCGTGGCGTTGATTATCCGTTTCAGTTTGCCATGATCGCATTCAATCACGTTGTTCCGGTACTTAATCTGTCGGTGTTCAACGTCAGACGGGCACCGGCCTTCGCGTTTGAGCAGAGCAAGCGCGCGACCATAGGCGGGCGCTTTATCCGTGTTGATGAATCGTGGGATCTGCCACTTCTTCACGTTGTTGAGGATTTTACCCAGAAACCGGTATGCAGCTTTGCTGTTACGACGGGAGGAGAGATAAAAATCGACAGTGCGGCCCCGGCTGTCGACGGCCCGGTACAGATACGCCCAGCGGCCATTGACCTTCACGTAGGTTTCATCCATGTGCCACGGGCAAAGATCGGAAGGGTTACGCCAGTACCAGCGCAGCCGTTTTTCCATTTCAGGCGCATAACGCTGAACCCAGCGGTAAATCGTGGAGTGATCGACATTCACTCCGCGTTCAGCCAGCATCTCCTGCAGCTCACGGTAACTGATGCCGTATTTGCAGTACCAGCGTACGGCCCACAGAATGATGTCACGCTGAAAATGCCGGCCTTTGAATGGGTTCATGTGCAGCTCCATCAGCAAAAGGGGATGATAAGTTTATCACCACCGACTATTTGCAACAGTGCCCGTCTTCTGACAAAACTACATCGCCAAGGCATGCTGATGCGAACGATGGGAGCAGACGCAATGTGTGAGAAAACGTGGGAATACTTTACACCACGTTCCCAGTATCGGCTTTCAATGCTTTTCCCTACTCCTGAGGCGAAGGGACCGGATTGCTGTCATCGTCTTGGTGATTCGGTACACGACTGGTCAACCCTTAAAGGTGGGCGCAAAAAAATAGGCAACGATAATTATGTCTATATGTTGTGGCGTTACAATGACTGTTGTGTTCGCTACGTTCCAGGCGTTTGATTTCTAAGGAGAAAATAAGTGAAACTTAGAAAAACAATCACCTCAGCGATTATTGCATCAATGGTTGCCAATACTATGAGTTGGGCTTTTTATGTCACACTCATAAACATGGTAATGACACCACGTGTTTACGCTGCTGACGCTATATTTGACCAGCTCGAAAATAATTTTAACCTTGCAAATCCTAACGCAAATCGCAATGCAACCACCAGTGCTCAGGACATTGTGGAGAAATACAAGAACGCGGATTCAGGCGAGAATGTCAGTGGGAAGATCACCGAGAAATACGTGGGTAAAGCCGAATCCGCTAATCTTAATCTCGGGAAGTATGGGGCAGGGAACTCTAATGAAAGTGTCATGAAAAATGCCGCATCCGATGGAAAGTCTATTGGTAGCGCCGTACAACTGCCGAGTATGTCTGGAGGGACAATCAATTCAAACTACACCAAGGAAGGGGCAAAGCTGCTCTCTCGTGATGCTAATGGCAACATTGGTATAAGCAGTAATCCCAATACTACTCCTGGAACCAAAACAAATACGGGAGAGATTTTCAGCTCAGAGCAAAAGCACAGCGATATAAAGTTCAACGCCGCAGATCGTTATGGGGATGAGGATGGCTTTGTTAACGATATAAAGAATCGGAAAAGCCAGTTATTTGATGCTCAAAGTTATGATGGCGTTGCCTACCGCACCCTCGTAAATGCTAACAAGGACAACCCGGCATCGTCTGTAAAGCCTAACGATCCCATGTTTACTGCGGGGAGAAATGAGATAACCAATGCTGTTGCTGGTACTGGAAACTGGCTTCAGAACTGTAATGTTGAGACCTCCAAAAAAACAGTAACCACACACTATCCTGATTACAAAGAGTTCTACTGTAACTCGCCTAAGCAAGATAACTTCAGCAGCTGCACGATAACTCGTGACTTCTCTGTTCCTGTATACATTTCAGGCGGAAACGGAGACATGTCGATGTGCGGCGATAATTGTGTGCGTATATGGTTTGGTCGCCGTGATGACAACTACTGGAGTGACGGGGTATTTGATAACGAACTGACATTAAAATTCCATCCGGATGCAAAATTGGCCTCAGCAAAGATTGTTAACGCGGAGTGGGATGACCACATGCGGGTAACACTTGATGGCACGCAGATTTTTGCTCACATAGATGGTGCATATCGAGAAAGTGACTATCCGGCTCCAAAGGGATCTTGGGAGTTAAAAAAATCGTGGAAACTCGACAAAGTATACGATGTAACTGAAAAGGTCAGAAAATCAGTTTATGAAGAACCTGATCGTGAAGTGACAATGGCATCCAGAGTCTGGGTTGGTGGGGGAGGTGAAGGGTACTTTGAGGTTGAGCTGACGTTTGAAAATATGAAGCTCGAAGATAAGCACGTCCAGGAACCAGCTGGTTGTTACGATGCTGTACAAACACCAAATACATTCTGCCGTTTCGATCGGTTTAAAGATATGGATGTTGGCACGAAGCGGCTTCCGGAAAGCGTGCTTTCTATGGCAAAGCCGCTGTATGAAGGCGATAAAGGCTTTCTTACCTGGAAGACTAACCTTGAAGGCTATTTTTGTGATCCATTGGCTAAAGACAAGATTTGCTCTTATGACGCCAGTGGGAAAATTATGAAAGACGCTAATGGAAAGGACCTCTGTTACAACTACGAAGAAATTAAGAGTATGCCTGATGCATGTAGTTCTTATAAAAATGATGCAGCATGTGTACTCGATAAACAAACATGTGCAGAGGGTTGGTTCGATGAGGGCACTAACAGCTGCTACATGTATGAACAGAAATACACCTGTGACAGAGGTAAGGATGTAGTTCGTGAGGTTGAATCTTCTACAAATGCCTGTGTTGGCATGATCCCATGTTCTGGAGGAACATGCGAAACTGGGCCAAAGGAAGAGAACAACGATTTTGGAAAAGTTGCGGCTTATTCAAACATGGTTCAGTACATGCAGGGCGAAGCCAAATGCGAAGACCCTAACGATGCCAATTCCTGTTCTGTCTTTGAAGGAAAACCTGAATGGTGTGGTCGTTCAGTAGGCTTTGTAAATGGCCTGGCAAAGACGGACTGCTGCGAAGCACCGCAGGGAACCGCAGGAGCACTTGAAGGTATCATGCTTGCCGGATCTATGATCAGAAACACTAACTGGACCAGAGTTAATGCTCAGCTAATAAAATGGACCGGCGGTGATACAGGTACATGGGCTTCTATGTCCAATGCGGTCGGTGAGTGGACTGCATCAGCTGGTAAAACAGTAGGGCAAATGTGGAACAATGTCACGAGCTCCTTAACGAGCGTATATGAAAACGTCGCTGGTAATCTAAGCAGGGCAGTTGGGTCTTCCGCAACTTCTGGAGGGGCAGGAGGTGCTGGCCAGTTGGCACAGGAAACAATGTCCAGCTTCGGTATAGGTCAGCTTAAGCAGATGGCAATGAAGAAAGCCTACGAATTGCTACCAGATACAGTTCGAGACTTTGTCTTTAAGAACGTTGCTACTACCGGAGGAGAGGTTGTCTTCTCGGCTGCGGTTCAAAACTTTATGCTTGCATTAAACGTGATCGGTTGGATTTATACAGCCTATCAGGTCACTAAAATGCTTTTAGAAATGTTGGTAGCATGCGACCAGAAAGAGATGGAAGCTTCTATTCATAAGAATCAAAAATCCTGTTTTACATTAGATACGGAACGATGCGTCAAATATCTGAATGTTGGTTTCACAAAGAAATGCGTTAAAAAAGCAACAGACATGTGCTGTTATAATTCCATGTTGTCACGCGTTATTATGCAACAAGCTTATCCGCAATTAGGAATAGACCCTGTCGCCTCTAATTGCGTGGGGCTATCAATAAAGCAAATACAGCAACTGGATTTCGATAAAATTGATCTGACGGAGTGGATTAATGATGCAGTTCAGGTAGGAGAAGTTCCTGATCAATATTCAAAATTCTCCGAAGAATCAATTGTGGAAAACTTACCATTCCAGAATGAGAACTATCAACTTCCATCAGAACGTACCAAGGAAGCAATGGGCGGTGAAGAAAATATGATAAAGGCCAGACAAGAAAATGCTCAGGCTATAAAAGAGGAAAATGTAGATTGTAGCTATTTACCTCGACCGGCCATATGTGAGGTAGGTTCAACTACGCTGGATCCGGTTACGGGCAAGCAGTTGCCGAAATATTGAAGAAGGGGCCGTTAGGCCCCTTTTTTAATTACTTGGCTTTCAATGTTTTTTCTGGGAAGCCTTTTTTACCGTATTCACCGGTAAAGAGGTAATAATCTTTTCCGTTGATGGAGGCTGCAACACCCCCTGGAGTTGTTGTATTTGGGCTATCAGAACGGAAAATGATACCCGAAAAATCAGCGCTTGTTTCGTTTCCTTTAAATGGGATGAACACATAACGAATTACAGCGTAATCACCAGCGGGAAGGTTTAGCTGAGGAATTTCGGTTCCTGTTGCGGGGCGAATCGCCTGAAAGCTGTACATTGAATCTGTAGGGAAAACATCAGCAT
Organism: Salmonella sp. SSDFZ69; assembly: GCF_004010755.1. Taxonomy (NCBI): domain Bacteria; kingdom Pseudomonadati; phylum Pseudomonadota; class Gammaproteobacteria; order Enterobacterales; family Enterobacteriaceae; genus Salmonella; species Salmonella sp. SSDFZ69. The sequence goes on from NZ_CP034832.1 coordinate 109,358, forward strand.
CAGGCTTAGAGGGCAGATCACAGGTACTCCATTTATTGACGACTGCCATATCAATTTTACATGTGGCCAGAGCTGCTTTCTGTTTTTCAGGGTTGTATCCAAATGAGGCCTGAGTTGCTTTTGTATGCTCAAAAACATACTTAGCTCCTTCACGTACCAAACTTTCATCATTGTAAGGCAATTTTTTTGGATTGGGGACGAACACTAGGTATTGATTGACCTGGATGTATTCGGCGTCAGAAGAACTGTACAAAGAGCCGAGGCTCATGATCCCAAAACCTTTTAGACCGCCTGTTACGTAGCCCATCGAACTATTGATGAGATACTTAGAAAGAAAGTTGTCGGCATCCCCTCCAGGAGTAACCTCTTGCTCCTTAAAATTAACGTCGAAACCAGCAAACGAATAGGCATTCTTGGCGACAGAATCATTTGCTTTAGCATGCCAGTACTGGCCGTGACTGTACGCATTCAGAGCGGTGCCTGGCGTAGTGCCGGTGTCACCGGCACAACCCGATAGGGAAAAACCAATGACGACAGAAGAGACCAGAGATACTAAACGTAAAAGTTTCATTTAAAGCCCTTTTTGTAATGTCTTTTGGAGATGGAACCATTATTCCATAGTCACGCGTTTCACAAACAACCTGATTGCATAAAAAAGGAAAAAAAGTGATTTCCAGTAGAACCAGCAGTACACAAGAAAAGCGCTTTTATAAAAATGTATAATTATTAAAACGAAGTAATGAGGTTGAAATGGGTAAGCCAACAGAAGAGCAAAGACCTGTTATCGAGAATGCTAGCGCAAACAATATGGTGATAGCAGCGCCTGGATCAGGCAAATCATTCACCATGATAGAAGCGGTTATATCGATTCTCAAAAAGTATCCATATGCAAGAATCGGGATGGTGACCTTTACTCGCGCTGCAACAAACGCACTTGCAGCAAAGTTACAAAAGCGATTGAGCAAGAAGGATCTTGACCGGGTGCTGGTGGATACTTTTCACGGACTCGTTAAGAAGCAACTGGACATGATTCGCTGGCCGGGAAAGATGTTGATAGGGCCAGCACAGAGATCTGTCATTCACCGGGCTTTGAAAGAATCCGGTGTAACGATGAAGTTTGCTGAAGCTGAATTCGTTATTGATGCTATCGGCAGAGAAATGGATACGGATGTGATTTCAGTTCGGCATAACAGACAACAGATCCATTTATTTAATACCTATCAGGCGTTATGCCAGAAAGACCATGTGGCGGACCTCAATGCTCTTTCAAAATTTGTTGTCGGTCAAATGCATTCGGGAAAAATGCGCACGTTAGATTTGACACATTTGATAGTAGACGAAGTTCAGGATACTGACTCTATACAATTCTCATGGATAGCATTGCATACAAGAGCTGGAGTCTATACGAGTATAGTTGGAGACGATGATCAGGCCATCTACTCCTTCAGATCCTCAGGAGGAGTAAAAATATTTCAACAGTTTGAAAAACACTTCAGACCTAACATATTTTACTTAAACACATGCTTTAGGTGTGAACCTGAAATTTTAGAGGTGGCCGGAGCACTGATAGGAAAGAATGTTTACCGTTATGCCAAAGAGTTACGCTCGGCAAAAAAGGGAGGAGGAAAGGTCACTTTTCGTTCATATGTAGATATGGAGGAACAGATACAGGGTATTTTAAGCCTTATAAATCAGGATCCACATGGATGGGCAATTCTAAGCCGCAATAATGCTCACTTGGATGAGCTAGAAAGTTTGATCGAACAGCCAGTAATTCGTTACGGAGGTAAATCATTCTGGGATGAAAAAGAAACAAGCGATGTGTTAAGCCTTATGGCCTTTTTCCGACAATCAAATGATCCTCGCTTAATGAAGAGAGTATTGGCATTGTTTGGAGAACAGGAATCAGTTTTGGATGATGTGGCATTGAGTATGAGAGGAAGAAAAGTTACTTTTGGCGACCTTGCCATCCCGGAGGACAGTTCTCTCGAAACAAAAACATTACATTCAAACTTCGTGCGCTTTACCCAGGAAAGTACTGATAAAGTTGAGATAGCAAAACGTTTCGCCAACCTTACGAAATGGATGGAATCGTCGTCAATCAAGATGAGGAGTAATAAAGGTACAGCAACCTTAACAAAAATTGCTTTAGACACTTGTAAACAGTGGGCAGAAAAGACTGGTTGGATGAATATGATCAATCGTGCTGCTGCAATGTCATTAGGCCCTAGGAAGAAGGACGAGGAATACAGCCCAGAGAAAGTAGTCCTATCAACCTTGCATGGTTCAAAGGGTCTTGAGTGGAATAAAGTAATAATAATGAGTTGTAATGCGGATCAGATACCAAGTAAAAGATCAGTTGGGGAGGAGGCAATAGAAGAAGAAAGACGTTTGCTTTATGTTGGATTTACGCGTGCAGAAAAGCAACTTTTTGTAATGTGGTATGGTGACCCTTCTTTCTTTTTAAGAGAATGCAGTGAAGAAAAGATAAAAGAAGCAGCTAATATTCGAATTTCTCCAGTTTATACAGAATAATTCGATATGGGCATTTACTTATGCTTAAAGCTATAGTATAAAAACAATGAGCTTAAATATCAGCTCCCAAATTTGAGTAACTTTGCTTAAAGTTACTTTCGCGTTAAGCGTTGATTTAGCCGTGAAAAGCGGCCAGCTTAAACAAGCTGTAAGACACCACCGGCAAAATGTCACCTTTGTCGCTGGTGCACTTCCCATGCCTGAAAAAGGCAATCTGAATTTACCAAACCGTAACTAATTTAGCTCCTCCTGGAGCTATTTTTGTTGCGTACTTCTAATGCCAGATAGTATAAATCAGGCGGTTCATAGCTTACGGGAGATGAATGACAGGCTTTGCCTTCGTGTTGAAACAAAAAATTGTTTCTTCCTTCTTACTATATATAGGTGACCCCAAATGTCTAAAAATAAAGCTCGCAGTAAAGCCCTTCATCAAACCTTTAGTGAAATTATTCCAGAGATGGATAAGGCGCTAAACAAACAGCTCTTAGAAGTTCTGATGAAATATACAGAACGTGATAATGAACTGATTGTTATTTTGAATGAGGACGGCCCAAATATCATTGAACTTAAGTCTCTTAAGCCTGTGTCTTTGTTGGCCGAAAAGCTTTCTGCTTATTCAAGCTATTATCATGTGGATGTTGTGGAGCTCGTGGTCAAGAAAATTGATTTCGAAGGAGCTTATAAGCTTCTTAAAGCTTCCCCAGATGTACCACTTTTTAAAAGCTTAACTGAACTGGATAAATATCTTGTTGAGGAGTTTGAAAAATACGGATTAAATTCATTTCTTGACGTGGATAATCTGGATTACTCACTTGAAAAAGCCAGTGAACTCAAAAATGAGCAGTTAATAAATTGGGTTTCGGACATCATTTGCAAACGTGAAAAATTAACTTTACGTAAGCGTTTTGATGTCGCAGTAAAGGCCCACTACGAAAATGTAGAAAAAATGTATGATACCATTCGTCCGTTAATGAAAAAACTGGGTTTCCCAGAAGATCTCATGACGCACACCTTTAGTGAGTTAAGCGTTTTTGAAACTAAAGGATGGGACCATGCAATAAAATCGAAAATTGAGACTCTCGCTAAGCGTGAAACTCAATATTTAGATGATGCGGCTAAAGCAGAGAATCGACGTCTTGTAACAGAGAAGTTGGAGAACTCTTTAGCGATTGCACCAACTAAACCAACAAGAAATTGGTTACATATTGCCGGAATTGCCTGTTTGGTAGTCTGCACGTTCATGTATGTAACTAATAAATTTATTTAATCCTGTTAAGGGGGAACCCTAACGGGGCTTCTCTTTGAACAAATCGAGGAGCGGAAAATGTCATATCTTGAATATATCAATGAAGTAAAAGTGTCCGGGATAGTTATCAGTGCTGTGGAGAAAAAAATGACTGACCAGAGTATAGGTTTGTTAATAAAGCTCAAAAATAGGATGAAGACAGAAGTTGATGGTGAAATCACTGAGAGAGAATTTTCAGTTCAAATCAAGGTGTCGCCTGAAATGTATTCAACCTGTTTCACTGGTATAAATCAGGGTGATGAGTTGATGGTCTCCGGTTATATTGTTGTCGATACTATTATGATTGAAGGGAGAGAACATCCTCTTGACTACATGAGAGTGGTAGCAACAAGTAAGTTGGCTCACATACCTAAACCTCTAAAAGGTTTTGGACAAAGTAGCTTTAATCAGATCTGACATTAAACCCACCCTAAAGGGGAGAAATCCCTTCATGGGATTTCTCCTTTTGGAGTCCCCATGAAACAAAAATTTAGGGCTACTGCAATAAGTAGTAATCAACTTAGTTTTTTTTCTATACTCGATATAGATGAAGATGAAATAACGCAAATAGTTGATTCACCCAAAGAGCATTTAAATGATGCTTACACGTCCGGATTAAACTTTAAATCAGAAGAAAGTAACATTTCTGAGATAAATTATGATTCTGAAAGGCGTGAAAATCACCTTTATGAAAAATCCAAATTACTTAAAAATCAGATTTTGCATACAATTAATTTTGCAGCAGAAACAGATTATCTATATACGGTTGAAGAATATAACCCAGATTTGGGTGGTCTGGTAATAGAATGGACCCCTGAGGATGTGTATGTTGTTTTTCTATCCGCTATGGAAGAGTCTTTGGAAATCATTAAAGAACTAGTGTTGAGGAGAAAGTTATTCTTCAAAGATGACAATGGTAATATCACAGTGAATCCACTTTTAGAAGCTGAAACACGGTGGTATATGTCAAAATCATTTGAATACACTTGTTTATGTCATGGACTTGATGCATGTGAATTTAGAGCGGAATTAAAATCATGGCTCTATTATCATTCGCATCGTTCGATTAGTGAAAACACGAAATTAGCTGAATGCAGGAATGATGATGAAATCATTTTGCATGATTGCAATGACGATATGGGCTGGGACATCTTCTTTGATCAGGATTATTTAATGTCAGAAAAAAAACTGGCTGTTAAATGGACTGACAGGGAAATTATGGATGTTTACATAAAAGCTTTTAAATCCACATTAGAGTTGTTTGACGAGCTTGTTTCATGTGATCTGTTAACTAAACGAAACGCTTTTGGCAAGTTAGAAATCAATCCAATATTCGAAAATCATTTTGAATGGATCATGTCTGAAGCTTTTGAAATAGTGGGAAATCATCTTGGTTATAATGTGCCTCAAATCAGGAAACTGATGGCAACTATTTGCCAAATGAATCTCAAATAAAATGCCACTGGCAAACATCTGCCAGAGGGCGGTGTTTGCATTTTACCGGAGTTAAAAATGTCTAATGCCGCTATGAAGTTAAATGAAACATCTTCTGATGCTTATGAAAAATTAGAAGCTCTTCTTTCCCCGGATGTTATAAAGTTAAAACATTATGTGGATAAAGGTGAGTATCTTTTAGTTCTAGCAAAGGACCTTTTTGGTATTCCAGAAATGGATCCAAAGATGGCTGTGCCTGTTTTCAAAACTAAAACCTCGTATCGAGCTCCGCTGAACAAAGACTACATACCAAATCCCCGAATACTTGAACAAGTGGTTAAACTGCTTATCAGTCCGGATATAGATTTAAGTGTGTGTCTTAAAGGTGAGTCCGGTTCTGGCAAGACTGAAATGGTAATGTACATTAGCCACATGATGAATTGGCCGCTGACAATTAAGCAGATCAACAGCAATATTCGAGTTGATGAGCTTGAAGGTGAGCGCAGTCTTAATGGTGGTAATACAGGTTTTGTACACAGCGATTTGGTAACGGGATTTCGTAATGGTCACCTCATTCTTCTGGATGAAGTGGACAAAATCGATCCTGATACGGCAGCAAAACTTCACATGCCCATTGAACGTAAGCCCTGGTCACTCAGTGCTAATGGTGGTGAGGTTATAACTGCTAATGGCTACACGCGATTTATTGGTACTGCAAACACAAACATGAGTGGAGGCGCTCGCCGGTTCGTTTCTTCTCAACGTCAAGATGCAGCTTTTATAAAGCGGTTCTTGATAGTTGAAATGGAGAAGCCCGACAAAGTTGCTTTAACCAATGTGCTTACTAAACGATATAGCTCTTTGCCTTTTCAGGTCATTGAGAAGTTCGTAAGAGTAGCGATTGCAGTAAATGACTCTGGTACAGAAGACAGTGTGATGGATATTCGTCAATTAGTAGCTTGGGTTGGCACGTCGATGACGTTAAAAACCTTTAGTCTTCTTGACACTTTCAAAATAGCTTTTGCTTCTGCTTTACCTTTACATGTGGTCGATCTTGTTCTTCAAGCTATAGATCTTTCTCTTGGCGAAGACAAGGATAAATCGCTGGAGTATTTCACAGCAAAAAAGTCGAGTTAGATGGGATTTGTTATGAAACCTCTGATATTTGTATCTCAGAGTTATCCCATCTTGAATTTAGTGCGTTTTTAAGTACGGATGGTGCTGCTACCATTGCTATAGCAAAAAACGGAACTAATTTTACTGGACTTATGCAACTGAATAACGACTATTCTTTATTGTTTTATCATGATGGTAAAATAAATATGGAAGGTCTGATTAAACAAATGGAATTAAAAGGTTATATGTATCAGGGAGCAATGGGCAATGATGATGTTGTTGCTGAGTTTCCCGGTATTCTTTTAATTTCACCAGAGAAGCTTTAATATCAACCCTATCGGGAAATCTTTCCCGTTGGGGAGGGTTTCCCCTTTTTTTTGGAGAAACCCATGACTTTAAATACTTCAATGCTTAACAAAGTATCTGCAAAACAAATCTCTGAGAATTTTGCAAAATCATATCCAGATTTACTGGAAGGTGCAGTTATAACAAAAATTGAAATAAGTGGCTGTCAAGGATCGCGTCGAACCGATAAAATCGATTTGTCTTATGATGGAGATGATATTACGGATCAAAAAAGCGTATCTAAAAGCGAAGTACGCTGGATTGACATAAAAGCCCTTAGCTTCAAAAGTACGATTACCAGCAGAATATCAACTCTTTGCTCACGCTTGTGCATCCGCTATAGCAATATGTGGATTTTACCAGTATCCAGTATGGAAGAGTTTCTGGAAGGGGCCCAAGAGATTGAACGAGAGTTTCAGGCAGGTATTCAAAACGTTGTAGACAATTATGAGATGCATATTGAGGCTGAAAAAAATAGAAGCCCAAGAATGTCTTCTTTGATTGATCAGTTGAAATTAACTAAAGATGATTTCATAAAATCCTTTAGATTTAATATTGCTCACTTTATTCCTTTTACGCCTATTAGCGTTGAAGGTGATGAAACCCAGGACTACTATCAGGAACAATTGATAACAGATCTGGCAGAAGAAGCAATGAAGGTTTATGAAAAAATTAGCAAAAATAACAATTTGCGCTCAAGTACTATTGACCGACTGAAGCAAATGCAAAATAAGATCATTAGCTTCATGTTTATACATAAAGAGGCGGCAGTACTTGCAGAAGCTATAAAACACATAATGAATAATTTACCTAAAGGTGCCATTTCTGAACCTCGCGACGTTGCGGTGTTACAGCAGTGGTTTTATTTCATGAGTGATGCTTCAATGTTAAAGCGTATTATTTCAGGAGAGCAAAAGGTTACTGACTGGTTGGAATCTATTACCAGATCATTTAATCAAAGCTCACAAACAGAACCGAACGCGCTACAGAACACAGGTATTGAAGCTATTTTAGATTCAACAAATGTGTTCCAGGTTGAACCTGTCGTAGAGAACGATATAAATAACAGCACGTTTTCAAACACTGATCCTGTAGCTGAACCTGAGAAATCAGTTTCGCAACAGGAAGACAATGTTGAAAATGGTTTTGATATCGAGCTCAAAGGCTGGTAACTGTTTGCTTTATTAAAAACCCCAGATGGGTACTTCACCATCTGGGTGAGTACCCCTTTTTTATAAAGAGGTATTCTATGAAATTAGATCTTAAATCATCACCGCGCCATATTAAGCGTTTACAGAATATAGCAAAAGTCATTAGCGGCTTAGGCGATGTAAGAGTTGTAATAGACGACAATACCAAAGGACCGTATTTTGATCCTGTAAATAAAGTTTGTGTTTTACCAAACGGCGATTATAGCGATGATGACTTTGTCAGTCTGATTGAAGGTTTTACCTGTCATGAAGCTGGTCATGGTCGCTATACCGACAGCGAGGTTTACAGTGACGCCTTTAATAGTGTTCTCAAGTCATCTGAAGGGTTTACACGCTTCGATGACGGAATGAATGCAGAGTTTGAGAGCCTCGCTGAGAAACGTAAAGCTTATAGCAGGGCAAAACGTCTTACCGGGCTTATAAATCTGTTCGATGATGTACAGATGGAAGAGAAGGTTGGTAACGATTATCCGGATGCAAAGCGGCGGCTTGCAGCCACTTACGCACTGATGGTTAAAGCCGGAAGGATGACTCCTGATATATCTTCTCGTCCGGAAAATCCTGTCCTATTTATTGAGTGGTATCTGCTTAACTCATTGCGAGTAAAAGTCCTTCAGCAGGCAGGTCACAAAGAAACACTCGATCCGTTTTTTGACTATGCCCAAAAGATACTTTCTCCAGTAATTTCTGATGTTGAGGAAATTTTTCATGATGCTCTTGGTTGTGAAAATACTCAGGGCTGTGAATCCCTTGCTCGTAAGACCCTGGCTCTTTTAGAGAGACTGCGGGATGAGGCAAGGGAACAACAGCAGCAGACAGAGCAGGAGGAGCAGGAGGCATATGATGAATCCGAGACCGATACCGATACCGATACCGAATCAGAAGATAAATCGCTTGAGTCGACTGATAGTCGTGAGGATGATTCTGAGGACGATAGTGAAGGTCAGGCAGATACTTCCGATAACTCTGATCTTGCTCAAGAGGGATGTTCTGAGCCTTCAGAACTTGCTGAAGATAACGAGGGAAATAATGAACCCACCGGTGGCAATCCCACAGGTGATAACATTATTGAAGACGATACTGATGCGATTAACCCTTCCGAGAGTGAATCAGATGAAGCCAGTTCGACTAACGTTGAAGATGAAAGTAACTTTTCATCGGCTCAATGGGAGATACTGGCAGATTTGTTGGATGCCTTTCTTGGCAGTGATGAGGATAGCGAAGATTATCACGATGCTTTGGCTAAAGAGATTGAAGGTATTGCATCAAAAGTATCCGATGACGTGAAAGCCGAATTCGGTGCTTCTGAATGGGATATCCCTGATCTCCTTATCGATTTGAATGTTTACAATGAGGCTTTGTCTGGCACTGTTGCAAAGTTAGCGATGAGGCAGCCTTTTGTCTTATTCAAAGGCCTTACATTTCAAAAACTCTGCTTACCAGGCGCATTTCGCCCAGGGGATCACCATAATAAAATGCTGAGGCCTGGCCTTTGCGTAGTGCACGCATCACCTCAATACCTTTGATGGTGGCGTAAGCCGTCTTCATGGATTTAAATCCCAGCGTGGCGTTGATTATCCGTTTCAGTTTGCCATGATCGCATTCAATCACGTTGTTCCGGTACTTAATCTGTCGGTGTTCAACGTCAGACGGGCACCGGCCTTCGCGTTTGAGCAGAGCAAGCGCGCGACCATAGGCGGGCGCTTTATCCGTGTTGATGAATCGTGGGATCTGCCACTTCTTCACGTTGTTGAGGATTTTACCCAGAAACCGGTATGCAGCTTTGCTGTTACGACGGGAGGAGAGATAAAAATCGACAGTGCGGCCCCGGCTGTCGACGGCCCGGTACAGATACGCCCAGCGGCCATTGACCTTCACGTAGGTTTCATCCATGTGCCACGGGCAAAGATCGGAAGGGTTACGCCAGTACCAGCGCAGCCGTTTTTCCATTTCAGGCGCATAACGCTGAACCCAGCGGTAAATCGTGGAGTGATCGACATTCACTCCGCGTTCAGCCAGCATCTCCTGCAGCTCACGGTAACTGATGCCGTATTTGCAGTACCAGCGTACGGCCCACAGAATGATGTCACGCTGAAAATGCCGGCCTTTGAATGGGTTCATGTGCAGCTCCATCAGCAAAAGGGGATGATAAGTTTATCACCACCGACTATTTGCAACAGTGCCGCCGATATGATCCAACTGATAAAGGAATTTGACGCTCAGGGCGTGGCAGTCCGGTTCATTGATGACGGGATCAGTACCGACGGTGATATGGGGCAAATGGTGGTCACCATCCTGTCGGCTGTGGCACAGGCTGAACGCCGGAGGATCCTAGAACGCACGAATGAGGGCCGACAGGAAGCAAAGCTGAAAGGAATCAAATTTGGCCGCAGGCGTACCGTGGACAGGAACGTCGTGCTGACGCTTCATCAGAAGGGCACTGGTGGGGGTCAGTTTGGATATCGAAAATTATTGTACGTTAAGCTCATTTTTTATCATTTCTGGTTTTTTTGGAAACGTAATATTCTGGATGTTAAGACGGTCATGCGGGGACATTGAACACAGATAATCATGTCCAGGTACGAACGTCCCATATAGAGTGTGAGCATTGATCGTGCTGTATTTTCGTTTATAGTAGATAGATTCTGTATCATACAGAGCACGTGGTCAGCACTAAAGTACATTACGCTGACTTATTCTGTTCACTGAGGGCTGAGTACCTGCTTTCAAGGATTTATCTGCTGAATCATGCGGGTAATGACTCCAACTTATTGATAGTGTTTTATGTTCAGATAATGCCCGATGACTTTGTCATGCAGCTCCACCGATTTTGAGAACGACAGCGACTTCCGTCCCAGCCGTGCCAGGTGCTGCCTCAGATTCAGGTTATGCCGCTCAATTCGCTGCGTATATCGCTTGCTGATTACGTGCAGCTTTCCCTTCAGGCGGGATTCATACAGCGGCCAGCCATCCGTCATCCATATCACCCTTTGACGGGCACTGTTGCAAATAGTCGGTGGTGATAAACTTATCATCCCCTTTTGCTGATGGAGCTGCACATGAACCCATTCAAAGGCCGGCATTTTCAGCGTGACATCATTCTGTGGGCCGTACGCTGGTACTGCAAATACGGCATCAGTTACCGTGAGCTGCAGGAGATGCTGGCTGAACGCGGAGTGAATGTCGATCACTCCACGATTTACCGCTGGGTTCAGCGTTATGCGCCTGAAATGGAAAAACGGCTGCGCTGGTACTGGCGTAACCCTTCCGATCTTTGCCCGTGGCACATGGATGAAACCTACGTGAAGGTCAATGGCCGCTGGGCGTATCTGTACCGGGCCGTCGACAGCCGGGGCCGCACTGTCGATTTTTATCTCTCCTCCCGTCGTAACAGCAAAGCTGCATACCGGTTTCTGGGTAAAATCCTCAACAACGTGAAGAAGTGGCAGATCCCGCGATTCATCAACACGGATAAAGCGCCCGCCTATGGTCGCGCGCTTGCTCTGCTCAAACGCGAAGGCCGGTGCCCGTCTGACGTTGAACACCGACAGATTAAGTACCGGAACAACGTGATTGAATGCGATCATGGCAAACTGAAACGGATAATCGGCGCCACGCTGGGATTTAAATCCATGAAGACGGCTTACGCCACCATCAAAGGTATTGAGGTGATGCGTGCACTACGCAAAGGCCAGGCCTCAGCATTTTATTATGGTGATCCCCTGGGCGAAATGCGCCTGGTAAGCAGAGTTTTTGAAATGTAAGGCCTTTGAATAAGACAAAAGGCTGCCTCATCGCTAACTTTGCAACAGTGCCTTCCAGCGAATCGAATAGTCAGCGGAACGGCTGATAACGGGACGCCGGTAGCAGGCACTCCTGTGCCGGCGATATTCGTGGTAATCGCATCCATGACATACCCTGAAGACAGAAAATGCTTCAGATATGCATAAGGAGAGTTACAGTGAAAAATAACAATGCAGTGCAACACAACAACCAGACTGCTTCTGAGCAGACATTATCCCCGGACGAGGGCCACGTATTGCATAAGGTGAGAGATCCCGTGTGCGGGATGGCCATCCTGCCCGACAGGGCGCACAGCAGCATTCGATACCAGGACCATCAACTTTATTTCTGCTCCGCCAGCTGTGAGAGTAAATTTAAAGCCCATCCCGATCGTTATCTTACCGAAGATGCCAGTGAACATTCCCATCACCATCACCACGATCATCACGAAGTCAGCCCTGATCAGATAAAACAGCCTCACCACCAGGCGGAAAAAGAGAATTCTGAAGGTGTGTGGACATGTCCGATGCACCCGGAGATACGCCGCAGTGGTCCCGGAAGCTGTCCTGTCTGTGGAATGGCACTGGAGCCGCTCGTAGCTACGGCATCCACGGGGCCGAGTGATGAACTTCACGACATGACAAGACGCTTCTGGCTGGGGTTGTTGCTGGCGTTTCCGGTTCTGGTACTCGAAATGGGATCTCATCTGTTTCCCGACTTGAGGAATACAGTACCGCCACAGTACAACACATGGCTGCAGTTGCTTCTGGCCTCCCCTGTCGTGTTGTGGTGTGGCTGGCCATTCTTCGCCCGGGCCGGAATGTCGTTACGTAACCGCTCCCTGAATATGTTTACCCTTGTTGCAATGGGGACCGGCGTAGCCTGGGTTTACAGCGTCATTGCAACCGTCTTCCCCTCCTGGTTTCCTGCATCGTTCAGAAACATGGATGGCCTGGTGGCCGTTTATTTTGAAGCCGCAGCAGTTATTACGGTGCTTGTTCTGCTGGGACAGGTTCTTGAGCTGCGGGCACGGGAACAAACCTCAGGCGCCATTACTGCGCCCCCAAAACCGCCAGACGGCTGGATCATGACGGTCATGAAACGGATATTAATGCGGAAGATGTCCTGCCTGGCGATAAGCTCCGCATCAGACCTGGAGAGAGTATTCCGGTCGACGGTATCGTGATCGAAGGCAAAACAACCGTTGATGAATCGATGGTGACCGGGGAGTCTATGCCGGTTACCAAAACGAAGGATGACCCTGTCATTGGGGGGACGATTAATCAGACAGGTAGTCTTATCATCCGTGCAGAGAAAGTCGGTGATGAAACGATGCTCTCACGAATTGTTCAGATGGTCGCTGATGCACAGCGTTCGCGTGCCCCCATCCAGAGAATGGCTGACAGCGTTTCAGGCTGGTTTGTTCCTCTGGTGATACTTATCGCGGTTGTTGCTTTCGTGATCTGGTCTGTCTGGGGGCCCGAGCCCAGGATGGCGCACGGTCTGATTGCGGCTGTGTCGGTCCTGATTATTGCCTGCCCCTGCGCACTGGGGCTGGCCACACCGATGTCGATAATGGTGGGGGTAGGCAAAGGAGCCCAGGCCGGGGTGTTAATCAGGAATGCCGAAGCCCTTGAGCGTCTTGAAAAAGTGGACACGCTGGTTGTCGACAAAACAGGCACGCTCACGGAAGGTTCGCCTACGGTGACAGGGATTATCAGTCTCAATCCGGGTGGGGAAGCATCTCTTTTACGTGTAGCGGCCGCAGTGGAAAAAGGCTCGCAGCATCCGCTGGGTATGGCTGTAGTCCGGGCAGCCCAGCACAGGGGGATCATGATACCCGCAGTCAGTGATTTCAATGCTCCGTCGGGGAAAGGTGTTTCAGGCGATGTTGAAGGTCAACGGGTTGTTATTGGTAATGAACTGGCTATGCAGGAAAACAGTATCGTTATTGATAATCAAAAGGCCGTTGCGGATAAGTTGCGGATGGAAGGCGCTACCGTTATCTATGTGGCCACAGATGGGTACCTTGCAGGCCTGATAGCTATCTCGGATCCCGTGAAAGCAACCACGCCGGATGCGCTTAAAGCTTTGCGTCAGGCGGGGATCCGCATTGTTATGCTCACCGGGGATAACCAGCTTACTGCTGAAGCAGTCGCACGGAAACTGGGAATAGATGAGGTTGAAGCCGGGATTCTGCCGGATGGCAAAAAAGCAGTGATAACCCGACTGAAAGCGTCTGGCCATGTGGTTGCGATGGCCGGAGACGGTGTGAATGATGCCCCGGCGCTGGCAGCGGCTGACGTGGGAATAGCCATGGGAACGGGTACAGATGTGGCAATTGAAAGTGCCGGAGTCACCCTTCTCAAAGGCGACTTGATGATACTGAACAGGGCCCGTCATCTGTCAGAAATCACCATGAAAAATATCCGACAGAATCTGTTTTTTGCATTTATCTACAACGCACTTGGCGTGCCTGTGGCTGCAGGCCTGCTTTATCCTGTGTATGGAATACTGCTGTCGCCAGTTATTGCGGCGGCGGCCATGGCTCTTTCCTCCGTCAGCGTCATTGTGAATGCGTTGCGTCTGAAAAGTGTCAGGCTCGGGAAATAACACTGAGTGAAGGGGCTGTTACGAACAGAAGGAGTCCAGTATGAAAAGTACCACCTATGCGCTTATTGCTGTCGCCGCGATCGCGGCATTTGCCCTCCTGCGCGAACACTGGTCACATGTGGCAGGTTACTGGCCATATCTGTTATTGCTGGTCTGCCCGCTCATGCATCTTTTCCACGGCCACGGAGGGCATGGAGATCATCAACATCAAGGAAGTGAAAACGATAAAAAAAATTAATCCGGCAGACGGGGCCGCGTCGCGGCCCCGTTATCAGTCCAGGTATCGTTCGTAGTCTCTGGCATGCGCAAAGGCATGCTGTTCAAGTTTGTTATCAGCGGGTGCCGCTGCCCGGAACGCCAGTGAGTTAACAGGATTGTTATTGATGACCAGCTCGTAATGCAGATGAGGACCGGATGAACGTCCGCTGTTACCGGATAACGCAATAGCGCCTCCCCGGGTAACCCTGGCCCCTTTAGTAACGAGTATTTTATTGAGGTGGAGATAGCGAGTTTTAACACCGGCTTTTCCTGTTACTTCAACAAAATATCGGCTTTGTTGAATAAATCGAACTTTTGCTGAGTTGAAGGATCAGATCACGCATCCTCCCGACAACACAGACCATTCCGTGGCAAAGCAAAAGTTCAGAATCACCAACTGGTCCACCTACAACAAAGCTCTCATCAACCGTGGCTCCCTCACTTTCTGGCTGGATGATGAAGCGATTCAGGCCTGGTATGAGTCGGCAACGCCTTCATCACGAGGAAGGCCCCAGCGCTATTCTGATCTCGCCATCACCACCGTTCTGGTGATTAAACGCGTATTCCGGCTGACCCTGCGGGCTGCGCAGGGTTTTATTGATTCCATTTTTGCCCTGATGAACGTTCCGTTGCGCTGCCCGGATTACACCAGTGTCAGTAAGCGGGCAAAGTCGGTTAATGTCAGTTTCAAAACGTCCACCCGGGGTGAAATCGCACACCTGGTGATTGATTCCACCGGGCTGAAGGTCTTTGGTGAAGGCGAATGGAAAGTCAGAAAGCACGGCAAAGAGCGCCGTCGTATCTGGCGAAAGTTGCATCTTGCTGTTGACAGCAACACACATGAAGTTGTCTGTGCAGACCTGTCGCTGAATAACGTCACGGACTCAGAAGCCTTCCCGGGCCTTATCCGGCAGACTCACAGAAAAATCAGGGCAGCCGCGGCAGACGGGGCTTACGATACCCGGCTCTGTCACGATGAACTGCGCCGCAAAAAAATCAGCGCGCTTATTCCTCCCCGAAAAGGAGCAGGTTACTGGCCCGGTGAGTACGCAGACCGCAACCGTGCCGTTGCTAATCAGCGGCTGAGCGGAAGCAATGCACGGTGGAAATGGACAACGGAATATAACCGTCGCTCGATAGCGGAAACGGCAATGTACAGAATGAAGCAGTTGTTGGGAGATTCACTGACGCAGCGTGACTACGATGGTCAGGTAGCGGAAGCTATGGCCATGGTGCGTGCGTTGAACAGGATGACAAAGGCTGGGATGCCAGAAAGCGTGCGTATTGCCTGAAAATCCAGCCAGCTACAGGGTCGTTCGCACGAAATCTTATTTATTCAACAAAGCCTTAGGATGATTGTTTTCGAAGGAGATTTTTACATTACTGCAAGCGCCGGAGCAAATGGGCAATGTGGAAAGAGCGAAGCTTACTGGCCCTGTTTTTAAACTCTTTTCTGAAAGCGCTTTCCCGTCAGACTGCATTGATCTTCCAATTGATAAAGTTGTTAACCTGACGGCATGATAAACACCATTTAGGGACTGTGCCTGATGTACAGGCTTATCAAATAGCCAGGCTTCTATCACCATTCTTCACGCCTTGCCGGTGAATCAAACTCCTTTTCTACAAAATTTGCAGGCTTTGTATAAGTAGAAAGTGGCGCAGAACTAAGCGAAATCTCCACTCCTAAAATATTTAAAACTTTGTATAGACGCTCAAGGTAATGACTCCAACTTATTGATAGTGTTTTATGTTCAGATAATGCCCGATGACTTTGTCATGCAGCTCCACCGATTTTGAGAACGACAGCGACTTCCGTCCCAGCCGTGCCAGGTGCTGCCTCAGATTCAGGTTATGCCGCTCAATTCGCTGCGTATATCGCTTGCTGATTACGTGCAGCTTTCCCTTCAGGCGGGATTCATACAGCGGCCAGCCATCCGTCATCCATATCACCACGTCAAAGGGCACTGTTGCAAAGTTAGCGATGAGGCAGCCTTTTGTCTTATTCAAAGGCCTTACATTTCAAAAACTCTGCTTACCAGGCGCATTTCGCCCAGGGGATCACCATAATAAAATGCTGAGGCCTGGCCTTTGCGTAGTGCACGCATCACCTCAATACCTTTGATGGTGGCGTAAGCCGTCTTCATGGATTTAAATCCCAGCGTGGCGCCGATTATCCGTTTCAGTTTGCCATGATCGCATTCAATCACGTTGTTCCGGTACTTAATCTGTCGGTGTTCAACGTCAGACGGGCACCGGCCTTCGCGTTTGAGCAGAGCAAGCGCGCGACCATAGGCGGGCGCTTTATCCGTGTTGATGAATCGCGGGATCTGCCACTTCTTCACGTTGTTGAGGATTTTACCCAGAAACCGGTATGCAGCTTTGCTGTTACGACGGGAGGAGAGATAAAAATCGACAGTGCGGCCCCGGCTGTCGACGGCCCGGTACAGATACGCCCAGCGGCCATTGACCTTCACGTAGGTTTCATCCATGTGCCACGGGCAAAGATCGGAAGGGTTACGCCAGTACCAGCGCAGCCGTTTTTCCATTTCAGGCGCATAACGCTGAACCCAGCGGTAAATCGTGGAGTGATCGACATTCACTCCGCGTTCAGCCAGCATCTCCTGCAGCTCACGGTAACTGATGCCGTATTTGCAGTACCAGCGTACGGCCCACAGAATGATGTCACGCTGAAAATGCCGGCCTTTGAATGGGTTCATGTGCAGCTCCATCAGCAAAAGGGGATGATAAGTTTATCACCACCGACTATTTGCAACAGTGCCCGCATAAGTTGTACCGGCAATCAACAACGGAAGGCTGGCATTGGCACAGAAATGCATAACGCGTTTTTGCTGGAGCTGTAATTCAGTGGCTGCAAATGCTTTACCACATCCGAGGATTCCCAGAATCATAATTAAAGCTGTTTTATTCATAAAATTAAAACCGTCCTTTTTAGCTCTTTAACTGTTGCGGTTATCTCGGTGTGGATATTTCTGAAGTGTATGATACCCACTTACCTGAGACTGCCAGTATACTGGCTCAGGTATTAAACCTAAGAGGTCTGGTGCACCGGTTTTAACCTTTTCATTTCGCTTTTATCTTGTGCCAGGCTCTTGAGTCAGAATTTAAAGGTTTGTGGCATGCAGGTTTTACTGCCAGGTTTAGGCACAACCTGGCTGTCACCCTTCATTGGTCCTGAGCAAGGCCCTGGTATTCTGCCCAGCGTACGGCCAGCCGCTCTAAGTCCAGATCGTACACCAGCGGTGTGATTTTACGGCCTTCAAACAGCTCGCCCACCTCAATGCCTGGCTTAAAATGAACGGTCAGGGTGGCCGGATCTATGCCCATAAGATCGGCATCAAACAGCGCATGCATTGTTGGAGTCATCAGGATGCCATTAGACGGATTGTACCGGGTTCCATGTTCAATGTGTGCCGCATCCAGGACACCTCCATTAACCCAACCGGTTACCGCACAACGGCCTGCGAAATTCTCGATGAGCAGAGCTTTGAATTTACCCTGTGCCACGCCACTACGTTGCGTCACTACGCGCTCGCAGTGCTCACCCTGGATATCTACGTCAGGTTTCCGAATTGGCTCGCTGGTGGCCGTCTCAGCTTGTTTTAGGATGGAACGTGGATAGGCCAGGTTATATGCTGCGCCTGTGGTCATTTGCTCGATGACCGCAGGCGCATAACCTTCTGCTTCCAGCTTACGATATGCAGCCCGGTAGTCTCTTTGGGTTTTCAGCGGGTAAATCTTCCCGCCTTTACCATCGAAAGCGATAAACCAGAAATCGTCCGTGCCAGTTTCAAGATTTCTGCAACGTTTCAGATGCCATCCGCCTTCTCTCGCCCAGATGGTACGGTTATTTCTGGCATTCGTTTTGTCATACCCGTGCTCGTCAAGCCAGCTATCAAAGCTGGTCAGCCCCAGGTCCTGAACCTCCAGAGAAGGTACACGAATGACCTGCAAGGTATGGCGTGGTCTTGGCTCTCTCATCTTGATCTCTTCCTAGCGCTGGTCTGGGAAATACGGATATTGCGGGCCATATTCATAATCATGCGGGCCTGGCTCAACTTCCCAGAATGGACGGCCGCTAATTGTCTTTGGACCGCGCTCGTTTACGATGTCTTCTACATCCTGAATATTAAATGGCATCGTTGCCAGTAACAGCTGATCTTCGGGTGTCAGCGTCACAGTTGCACCGTCGATACGGCTGTAAAGGTCGGCAAACTGTTTACCTGCACCGTGCAACCGGTGCTCCGCTACACTTCTGATTGCGTGTAAGTCCAGCTCCGCCGCTTCCATGCGATCCACGTATAGTTTCATTTCTTTACGCAAAGCGCTCAGCTCACGGGTTTTAATAAATCCGTAGGCGTACCCACCCAGGGCGATAACTGCAATGATTGCTAAAATAGCCATTTATTTTCTCTTACGTTACTGCGGCCGCCGCTTTAGTCTTAATGTGAAGCCTGGGAATTCGCTGAATGAAGAATACGTTTTCACCCCCAGACCGACAGCTGTTAAGGCGCGATCCCAACACTCCATTTGTAAGTATCAGGCCCATCTTCTCCGCTGGTGGCATCAGCTACAATCTGTGCATAACGTTCTCCAGCAAGTTCTCTTACCATCTGATCCACGACCCATTGCAGATGATGCATTTCATCGGTTCCGCCGTAACGACAAGCCAACTCAATAGCCCGCTCTATTCTTTTTTGTTCTTCAGTCATACTGAATCCTCACGCTTACATCAGCTATTCTGAAAACATGCACACTATAAATTGCGGCTGTCATTTCTCAGCCAGGCGCCTGCATTGCTGCCTCATTCCATCAAAAATACTTTCCGCAAGCTGCTGGGGGAACTGGTCCGGAAGAAGCCCGCTAACACGTTCAATGACACCCGGGGTTCTGGCGATGATTTCCTCTATCATCGCCTCTGTCTGCTGTTTACTCAGGCCGGTTATCTCACCATGCCTGATCCAGTGGCGTCGTTGTATTCGATATATCTGGTAATAGTTGCTACTGCCACGTACGGCCATCGCCAGTTTGCACTTCTGCCAGGATATCTGATTGTTCCCATGACCGATCACCGGCCATGCCGACAACACATCATAGTTTGGTGTAAGGTGATAACGTCCCTGTGGCCCAATAGAAATACTGAAATTTTTAGCGTGGCCATCTGTTGCGGCCATCATCCAGAAAATTATCTGCGTCATAAAAAACTGCGCTTTGTCACGCTCAGCACGGTCTGAATTACTCAGAACCTCCATAATTTCCGATATACCTGGCCCGCCGTCCGCCTGATATTTTCGTAATGGCGAAACGCCCAGGGCCTGACACATATCCTCCTGGGGTAAACGAATGATCCATTGTCCGTCTCCTGACCATTTTCGGTCAAAACGTTCTACCACCAGCGCTTTCTGATCTTCAAAGTGAGCAATCTGCGTTCTTGCCACGGGGAGCCCGTACTGGCCGAGAAGTACCGAGCAGAGCCATTCATTTTCAACCGACGAGCTCATGTCGGCTTTCATGTTCCCCACAAGTCCGAGCGGTAGCTTGAATATATGCGTCGTTGGTGTATTACCCTCCGGCATACACCACCGATCTTCATGCCACAGTAGGGCTGTTTTCTCCTGAGCACCGGCAATAGATAAACGTAAGTCGTCGTTATCTTCTGGCCTGCCCGGTAGCAATGTCTCCGTGGTATTACGCAAAGTTGCCGCAATTTCTGATTCAGTAAGCGGGTGATACTTCACGGAATATAAATCAGTGGGTTCATCTCCGTCATGAAGCAGCTGTATCGCGCCCACGCAGTCTTTTCCCAGCTCCGTCAGCAGATCAAAAGGCTCCAGGCTATCGGCCTTGTAACGCATTGCCAGACGTCTGCGTATGCCTTCGCTGTCCGGCAGTAAATTATCAAAATAGTCACGTACCACATTTCCACGCCAGACCTGGTTCCCGGGAGTAAAAGGAAGGGACAATGACAGCGGCCTTCCCTGTTCGTCAGCAACCCATTCAGGAAGGTATTCTAAGCTGTCTACCCCTTTGCTTTTTTCCCAGTACCCGACTTTGATGCCGTTCATCCAAATTACCAGACGTTGCTGTTTCCGGCTCATATCGTTACCAATCCTCCTGTCGTGCAGGTGAGTTTGATTTAAGCATTTCTTCCGTCTGCTTCCTCTCTGAAGAGGTGGTTGCCGAGGAGAAGCTGATTTTTACGCCCAGGATGGAAAACACCTTGAATAGCCGTTCAATGCTCGCACTGGCAGGGTTGGCTTCCAGACGTGAGTATGTCTGTTGAGTGACGCCTAACCTTTCGGACAGGTCTTTTTGCGTCAGGCCATTCGCCTTGCGAAAACCAATGAGCAAGGGACGCAGCTGGTTGAGCGTGTTTAACGGGTAATCATTATTGATCATAAGCTGGCCTCAGTAGTTTCCTCTGATACACCTTGCAGGCTGTTTCCTAAACATACACCCTAAAAGCTGTAATATCAAATTAACAGCCTAAAAGCTGTTAAATAGGGCGTACAACTTTTAGGCTGTTACTATGTGGCAGCATAAATCTTGTTAGCGATACAACTTTATTGTCTCATCGCTCCTCTTTGCAACCAGCTACATACGATCATAAGTGACACAACATTAATATGAAGCGACATTCACCAAATGAACCTTCGTCATTTCAGATAGTTAGCTTACTTGCATGTCCTCATCCCATGAAGGGGAGGGCCTACCCATGGCATCGAGCAAAACTGACCACCCTGCCCTTATTAAGACCCCACATGCGGCAATGGTGCCCTGTCCACGCCGCCCGCGATTTTTGAGGAAATGGGAAGAAAATAAAAAGAAAACAAAAAGTTATCGGCTGAAGTATCGGCGCAGATCGGGAATCAGGCGAAGCCTGACAGCACGTTGGGGCCTGGCAGGGGGCTTGAGGGATGAGGACATGCAACTCTGATAGCCTTCCCGCCACGGGATCGGTTAAATTCGTATCCGGCCGGTGCAATTCCAACGGCCGCGTTACCAGTTCGCCGGGTAGCATGGCCAGCAAAGCCAGGCATCGAGCACCCGGGTTTCACTAACGGCCGCTGCATAGACGCCGGTATCCGGAAAGAAATAAACCGGGGTGGCGTTGTTCAGCTGGTCGCCTTCATCGGCCAGAGCGCCGATCACCTCATGAGGCTTCAGCAGCATATCCGTTAAATATTCATCCGGGTGGATGGCATTCAGCGATATGGCCATCTCCAGAAATTCATCCAGTGTGTGGCGGGTACGATACCCCCGGAAAACCTCGTATGAAGGCGTGACGCATTCACCATCCAGGGAACAGGCATCGTACCCGGCCAGCTGCTCTTCGGTGAGTCCGGAGGCATGCTTTGCCACAAGATTCGTAAACTGCTCTTTATCGTCCATCACAATCCTTACGCTGTAGGGGCCTGTTTGTGTTATCACTGCTTCCGGATTTTACATCGCACAACCCGGCAGGTATCCGGTCGCCCGGGCGTCCTTTGCGGTCATGTTAGCCTTTGGCCTGTATTACGACGAATCCCTTTCACTACACGGGCTCGCAGGGTGACACCTCCCCTTTTCACCGGAAGCGAAAGAGGAAGAACAGTTTAACAGCCCGGATCCTCAATAATTTTTGCATAACGGACTAAATGACCGGTTTATGCAGCCCCTGTTACTTACTGTCGCGGTAAGGATAAAACCCTGGTTATGAAACAGAGTTTGTATCGACGTTTAGGTTTTGGTTGAATGAGTAACTCTAAGCAACCGGAATATGACATGGCCAAAGTACAAGGGCTCTTTGTTGGATACCGAAAATTTGCTGTTGATCGCGAGTGGCTTCGGCAGCAGGAAGAACAACGTTATCGGGATCGCCAGCGACAATTTGATGAATGGTCCAGAAAATGGGTCACTGTAACTAGGCTAAAAGAGACTCGTTTATGGACTGACGGAGCCATCAGGCGATGGCTGGGTGAACCTCAGCAACAGGGTAAATATAAAGTTTTCCCCGTTGAAGCGGTTTTGGCTGCTGAGAAGTTGAATGAGTTTCAGCTCTGGCTTAAACCCCGGCTGGAAAAGAAACGTGCCCAGCATCACCACTTTTTAATTCCATTTCTGTAAAGTAGAAACAACGACAGTTCCGGCTGCATTCAAGGCTTCGGCATCTGGTCAGAAGTAAAGCGCCATTTTTCATTATAAGGGAGGTTAGATTGTGGAAGGTATTGAGACACTGAGTTTGCGGCTTGATGAGAACGAAACTATGGCCCTTGCTCAATTTGTTAAACGTCTGAGCTGGAGCGATCTACGTGGTTGTGCTGTGAGTGACGAAGAAGCCTGGGTAATGAAAAGCGCAGTTGATAAATTACAACAGGCGTTAAGGGAAGAAGGTTATGCGCCTCGATGATGCAGGCTTCGTGTTATTTTCCGATGACAAATTTTCTTAAGGACTAAGTATGAGCCAGCACTGGTATGAGGTGAAAAGCAATCAGGGAATTGTTCAGGTGATGTTAGGCTGGGATCCACCTTTGCAGTGGTTTCATATGTGCATTGATTATGACATTAATGCAGCAGAAGACCCACTCTATACTAATCTGGCTGAACCTGATCCCTACTACGTTACTCCGGAATATCTGCAATTTGTACTTGAACGCTTCGAAATAACGGATATTGTAATAAAGCCCGATACCTCTGGGCTTTACGAAGAATTATTAATGGATCAGCTTTTAGACCGATAGCTAAGCTGCCAGCAACAGACGTGCTGGCATAATCGTCACTTAACTGTAATGTCAGATACTTCAGGTACAAATGTCCGGACTCGTTTGAAACCTATCCAAAACTGTAAATATATTTTCGTTATAATATAACCTTAATTGAATTGCTTTCTAACAGTTCCCACTCTTCTTTTCTAAGTACATTTTTAATTATTGTTCCATTGGCAAGCGTCAGCTCATACTCCCTGTCACTATAAATAAGGTTTTTATTTTCGACTCGTCGAAAGCTGGTAATGGCAACCTTTCTTTATCCACCTAACGAATAATTATCTTTGATTTCTGCGAACATTTAAACTCCCGTATATTAACGTCTTAAAGACAACTGAACCTTCTCGGCCCTTTCTGCGCCCCGACTAATGATACTATCGTAGTTGTCGATTTCATCATCAGTTGGTGATTCTTCAGCTATCCATTTCAGGTACTTGATGCGGTCCATATGCTCCTCCCTGTACGATTTCCAGTGAACAAAGGCTCTACAGTATTAAGCTGCTGTAGAGCTCCTTTAACCATGCGAAAACTGTGCGTATTACAGGATGCCTAACCTTTTTGTTTCATCGATCCACGGTCTGAATTCTTCCAGTAAATTATCATATAACTTTTCATCGCTGATCGAACCGAAATCATCCATGGCAAAGAAGTGGGTGTTATCAACCCGGCGGTCAGTAAAGTCATCCAGATTTTTGAGGATACCGTAGCTTGAACCACCCAGGCCGACAAACTTCCAGAAGATGGGGTAGTTGGCAGAACGCCGGATTGCATCTTTAATCGCCCGGGTCTTGCTGATCCCGCCATCGGTAATAAATACAACATATACCGGGATTTTCGAGTCCTTAAAGTAGTCGACAATTTCTTCCATCACAGGGGGCTCATTGTTTGTCCCACCAAGTCCCGGCAGGTTCTCCCAGGCTGAACGCTTTCCAGACCCGCGAATGGACTGAATATATGTGTCCAGGTTGTCCAGTGTGACGTTTGGATACTTCTTGTGCTTCTCTCCAAATCCCCAGACATCCATTTCACCGTCGTCGTCGAACTGGGCGGCAAGAACGGCGATGCGGTCCAGCACAGACTGAACGTTGCCCTTACTGAACTGGCCACTCATTGAGCCGGATGCGTCAAGTACAAATGCAACCGCTGCCTCAAGGGTGTCCAGTTTATTTTTAGTGAGACTGACCGAGGCTTTTTTAGCGAGGCTTACGAGGCGCGGAGATCTGGTTTCAAGTTTCTTTTCCAGACTGATACGAGCAGGCTTTGCTGGCTGCGGAGCTGGCTGTGCGACATCAACGCCAAAGCTAATGGCCAGAGGCTCAAGACCACCGTTGAAACCCTGCCCGAGCGCACGAAGCTTCCAGGCGCCATTGTGCCGATATACTTCACCCAGGATGATTGCTTTCTCACTGCGGCCCTGAGTCTCAGCCTGAAAATCAGCGATACCAGGAGCCTGAATGCTCAATAAACTGAGCCCACTGATAGTATCTTCACCATCAATGACAACGGTGATCGCAATCTTACTGACGTTCGCCGGAACACGATCCAGTGCTATCTCAATGCTGGACTGCTGAGAACCGGTAACGAGCTTTACTGCCCCTTCAGGAGAAGACAGATTATTATAAAAGATAAAGTCAGAATCGCCGGTTACCTTTCCCTGAGCATTAAGCAGGAAGAGGCAGGTATCGGGTTCGCCTTTAAAGCCGGATTTGGCAGGGTACTGAAGATTCAGCCTGATCGCAGATTGCTGAAGCGGTATGTTTTGTCCGGATTGTAGATTCACATTAACTCTCCTGATTTTTGATTATTTTTAAAGCGCAGCGCTTATATATGTTCCCCAGGCTTAGTTCAGGACGCTGGATTTCTGGTGAGGCGTATATATGGTGTGACACCATATTTCATCACGCTGAAGTTTCTATACCTGTTGAACTGGAATTTTGATTGACCGGGTATCTTATGTTCCAGATCCCGTTCCTTCATAAACCGCAAAAGTAACATATATCAGAGGGGCATTCTGTTGATAAAAGGCACGGAATACCGGCTTTAACCAGCAACCAGAGATAAATCCGTTTCCTGCCTTTAAAAGGCTCAGGTCTGAATTAACATGACCTGCTTTCTGAAATTTCCAGTCCCCTTTCTACTACTCCCTCCTGAAAGCGGATCGCAACCAAAAAAAACCCCGGCATTGCCGGGGTATGATTCAGCGTTGTTTTAGATGTTAACGCCGTGCTGGGAGGCAAGAGCCGCCAGGCCACCGGCAAAGCCCTGACCGACAGCTTTAAACTTCCACTCAGCGCCATGACGATACAGTTCACCGAAGACCATAGCGGTTTCGGTTGAGGCATCTTCAGACAGATCGAAACGGGCAATTTCCGTGCCGTTGTCGTTGTTGTAAACGCGCATGAAGCTGTTGCTCACCATGCCGAAGTTTTGTTTACGCGCTTCTGCATCATAGATGGTAACGGCAAACACCAGTTTTTTGATATCTGCTGAGACTTTGGTCAGATCGATTTTGACCTGCTCATCGTCACCGTCGCCTTCACCGGTACGGTTGTCGCCCTGGTGCTCTACCGCGCCATCAGGGCTGGTTTTGTTATTGAAGAAAATGAAATGCGCATCTGACAGCACTTTACCGTCTTCGCCTACTGCGAACACGGAAGCGTCCAGGTCAAAAGCCTGACCGTCAGTTACACGGGCATCCCAGCCGAGGCCAACCATAGCGATATTCATGGTTGGTGCTTCTTTGGTCAGAGATACGTTGCCGCCTTTTACGAGAGAAACTGCCATTTTTAGCTCCTGCAAACAGTTGAATGAGGGCTGCATTAACAGCCCCGGGTGAAAAGTTACTTTTCGATCAGGACGCGTTAATGCCGTACTGAGCACATACAGATGCCAGACCACCAGCATAACCCTGGCCCACTGCGCGGAATTTCCACTCACCATTGTGGCGATACAGCTCGCCGAACAGCATGGCAGTCTCAGTGGACGCATCTTCGGTCAGATCGTAGCGAGCGACTTCAGTCTGGTTATCGTCATTGACCAGGCGAATAAACGCACCGGATACCTGACCAAAGCTCTGGCGACGAGCCTGAGCATCATGGATAGTGACAACGAAGATGATCTTGTCAACATCAGACGGGACGGCGTCCAGTTTAATTTTCAGCGATTCATCATCACCATCACCTTCACCGGTACGGTTATCACCGGTATGGGTTACGGAACCGTCAGATGACGTCAGGTTGTTATAGAAGATGAAATCTGAATCGCCGCGCACTTTGCCATTTGCGGCCAGCAGGAATGCTGAAGCATCCAGGTCAAAGTCCTGACCGTCTGTTGAACGCGCATCCCAGCCAAGGCCCACCAGGACGTTTTTCATTGACGGAGCTGCTTTACTCAGGGAGACGTTCCCGCCTTTGGAAAGAGAAACACTCATAAAATAACCTCTTCGATTAGTAATTGTTCAGGTTAACACTTCAGGGGATCAGCTCCCCTTTTCCTCAGATTCAGGTTTGCCCGGGAACATGACGCTTGCGAGAATGCCCAGCGCCAAAACACCCAGTACAACATACAGGCTGGTTGTCGCCGCGATGCTGTAACCATGATGCCAAATGTGATCGGTCGCATTCAGGCCCAGTTTTGCCGCGATGAAGAACAGCAGCACGATAACGGCCTTCTCCAGATGAACCAGGTACTGTTTCAGTGCTTCAAGGACAAAGTACAGAGTACGCAGGCCCAGGATAGCAAACATCATGGCACTATAGACGATAAGCGGTTCACGACTGACGGCAATGATTGCCGGTACCGAGTCAAACGCAAACATAACATCCGAGAGTTCAACCACGGCCACACACAGGAACAGAGGGGTCGCATACAGCGCCGCCTTTTTACCACGGCCAATGGTGACATCGCTGTTTTCTGGTTTCGCCAGTTCGGCATCCACTTCCTTCTGGTTAAGCAGGAAAGCATGACCTCTGAGCTTCGGCCAGATAGGGAAGAAGCGTTTAACCATGCGGTAAGCCAGATGCTGGGAATAATCCTCAATTTCATCATCGTCATCACCGCTTTTAAGCATCATGACCGCCGTCCAGGCGACGATGATAGCGAAGACAACTTCAACATACGGCCCCAGACTCAGCAGGCTCGTACCGATGGCGACAAAGATGCCCCTGAAGACGATGGCACCAATGATCCCCCAGTAGAGAACACGGTGGCGGTAACGATCAGGAACGGCGAACCAGGAGAAGATGGCCATCATGACAAACAGGTTGTCGACCGACAGCACTTTCTCCAGCGCATAACCCGTTACAAACAGGCTGGCAACCTCAGCACCGTGGTGGATGTAGAGGAAACCGGCAAATGCCATCGCAACCACAACCCAGAATACGGACCAGAGCGCCGCACTCTTCAGGGAAATGGGCTTGTCATCACGGTGCATAAACAGGTCAATAAAGATGGCACCGACTGAAAGCGCAATGAAAACAATGACCGTTTCAGTCGGGAAGCCGATGTGTGTGGAAACCATATTTTACCCTTAGGGATGTGGATCAGAGGCCAAATTCAGCCGGGTCGAAGCCCAACGCGATAGCGATCTCGCGGGAGGCCAGTTTCTCGTCCTGATCGAAGTTACCGTCACTTTTCGCAACGGCAATACCAACACGTAAGGCCAGCTGAGCGGCCTCAGGCTGATCTTTCAGCGCCAGGATGTATTTCATGGTTTCGCCCTTGCCGATTTCAACATCGAAATCGAAGCTTGAAACCAGTTTATTGAAGAACTCGATCACCTCATTGGTATCGAAGACCTTCAGCTCTTCTGAAGAGCGAAGAAAGCCCATCATTTTCTGCTTTTCTTCCGAACTCACGCCGTCACTCGATACGGCAATACGGGCACATACAGCAACGGTGCCGTGCATAAATTTTTTGTTTTTGAAACGACCAACCTGGCGGGTCAGTTCGTCCCGGCCAGAGTTAATGGCACCTTTTACCTTGTCGAAAAAGCTCATACCTGTTTCCTTTGTTGCTGTGTTATTTAGAACCGGCGCTCCAGCGAAATCCCCAGCCAAATGCCCGGTCCATTTCGTCCTGGCCTTTGAAGTACTGGTTAATTCGCTCGACTTTAATTGCGCCGTTTTCGTTTACGAGTCTGGCAATGGCGCACAATGTGCGACGGTTTTCACCTTCGGTCAGGCGGGTCTCAATGGGCGGTTGATCCGGCACATGAATGGTGACCACACCATCAGTCTTGTCCCAGCTGGGAACACCTTCATAAATAAAGGCGTAAATCAGCACTTCGCGGATATGCTTCCATTCACGTCCATTGATATGCAGCCACTCGCCGTCTGATACATCACCCGTCCGGTCATCGCCCTTGAGCTGAACATACGGTTCATCGCGATAATTACCGAATGCATTACCGAGCGCCTGAATGACCGATTTATACCCGTCCTGAAGCTCAACAAAGGCCCCCAGATCCAGGTCGATTCCTTTGGAGCCGAACATGCCTGCAAAGCCTGATTTGCCGCTGCCCCGGTGCCAGTTCAGGTTGATCCGGATTTCACCGAAGTTATCCCGTTTGGTCAGGCTGATTGCAGGCTTCTCTTTTGTCAGCGATACCTTGCTCAGGCTGATTTTTGTCTCAACTGGCGGAGGGGTTACAACCGGAGGAGTCGGGGCTGCGGGAGCCGGTTCGTCGGCAATATTTACGCCGAAATGCTCTGCCAGCGGTTTAAGTCCACCGTTGAACCCCTGCGCAACGAAGCGGAATTTCCAGTCATTATTACGACGGTAAAATTCACCCAGAATTAAGGCTGCTTCCTGACGGCCGCTCAGTTCGACACTGCCGCTAACCAGGCCGGTAGCCCCTTGCTCCACGTCGATGGAAAGATTACGAAGACCGGACACCGTCTGCCCACCGTCACAGGTCACGGTGAACGCAATTTTCTGGACATCAGGTTTCAGCCGGTTGAGCGCGACAGTAAAGGTTGAGTACTGGCCTTCACTGACCAGGCTGACGGTACCATCATCGTTACGTGGCTGACCATAAAACACCATGTCCGCATCACCCTGCACCTTCCCGTCGGCATACAGGCGAAACGCCGAAGCATCCACCTGGCCGCCCGAGGTGATCCGGACCCGCAACTCCTGGGCTGGAACGGGGGCATTGCCCCCCGGCGTCAGGTTCATTAGCGAATAACCGCTGAAACGATATCGGAGTGCATATCGTCAATTGTGCGGCCGCGACAGGCATGGCCAAGGGCGGTAAAGTCCCAGTTGCCGTTATTACGGCGCAGCGAAGAAATAACGATCCCGGTATGTGAGCCCTGCTCAGTCAGCTTGTAGCGAGCCAGCTCTTTGCCGGTTTGATCGACAACGCGGCAGAACGCGTTTTCGACGTCATTGAACGACTGACCACGGAAGCTGTTTACCGTAAACGCCAGGTATTCAACGTTTGCAGGCAGTCGGGAGAGGTTGACCTTAATCACCTCATCGTCACCGTCACCCTCACCGGTCAGGTTATCGCCACTGTGCACAACAGCGCCGCAGGTGGATTCCAGTTTGCGGAACCAGATGGTGTCAATTGTTTTACCGGTGCTGTCCATTAATACGCAGCCAGCATCGAGATCGATTGAGTCGTTGCCTCCAAACAATCCTCCAAGAAGACCTTTTTTCTTAACCGGATCCCAACCGAGACCGAATTGAAGCTGGCTTAATGCTGAAGATTCTTTGCTGAGTGATACCGTCTGGTTCTTACTTAATGAAACCATGTTTTATTCCTTAAAATGGTAATGACCGAGACAATCAAAGGTATATTTAGTAACTGACGAAGAAAATCATATCATGATGAAGTTCTCTGACAAGGGAAATTTTGGTAGTTTTCTTCAAAAACACAAAAATAAATCCTTTTCATGGTGTTCATTTTTCTATTTTTAATTTAAATATCAATACGTTATAAGGCACTAAAAAAAACACTGACGCACTCCATAACCACTGAAGTTATTAATCATATTATGATTGACATGTAGCGTAGACACTCATAGACTCACTTCTCAATCATAAATTTGCATGGCGTTCCGGATAATTAAAAAAAATGAACAAGAAAATTTGGTTTATGGAAGGTTTGTCCTCCCAGCGAGATATTATTCAGGGGGTAAAATCATTTGCACAAAAAAATAATTTTGCTATTACCGTATTTGCCTCCCACCGTAACGAAAGACATGAAATTCTTTCCGTTGCCGATTATTCTTTGACTGAACCTGAAGATCCTCAAAAACGTCTTCAGTTTATTCAGGAAACCATTCAGACCTACGGCATCCACCATATTCATACTGGCCGTAACAGCCAGTGGTTTGAAGAACACCGTTCAGCCATTGAATCGACCGGAGCCACCCTTACTACCGGTGCAACAGGCGTCGACTGGTTAACTCTGGCTGACGAAAAAGTTACTTTTGCTCAGTTTATGGAGCAAAACGGGCTCCCGGTCGTACCGTCCTGGCGGGTGAATACGCTGGCAGAATTAAAGACGCACCTCGCGGCCCCGCCGTTCTCGGACAGCCCGGTATGCGTGAAGCCGGTGACGGGTATCTATGGCATGGGATTCTGGCGCTTTGATGACAGTGCTTCGCCCATGGCCGTCTTTAATCATCCCGAACATCGTCTGGTCAGTCCGCAACAGTATATTGCAGCAGCATCGGCTTCTGAGTCGTTTAAACCCCTTGTTTTGATGCCGTACCTGCCAGGCCCGGAATTTTCCGTCGATATCCTCGCGGATAAGGGCGAAATACTCGCAGCCGTGGGACGCCGTAAGGAAGGGGCTATCCAGTATCTGGTAAACGAAGGAAGCGCCTGGGAACTGGCTTGTGACTGCGCCCGGGTTATGAAGGCCGACGGGCTGGTGAATGTTCAGACGCGAAACGATGTGAATGGCAACCCGGTGCTGCTTGAAACCAACATGCGTCCGTCAGGCGGGGTGGGTTATACCCTTCACAGCGGGGTGAACCTTCCCGGGTTGTTTGCTGCCTTTAAGCTCGGTCTGATGTCTGAAGATGCGGTGATCCAGAGCGCCAGAAATACCTTTTCTCCGGTTGCAGTGAGATCCATCACAGATGTCATCGTTTACCCGGAATCACTCTCTAACCATCTGAATTAAGGCGTGTTTATGTCTGATACCCTCGAAGATATGATTTATCGCCGTACCCTCTCATGCGGTACGATACAGGTAACCCGCGACCAGGGTGATGTTTCGCTCGATGACCTGTTTGATATCGCTGAAAGACGTAACCCGAAACGCGCCTTTCTGTTTGTCAGCAAAGTACTCGGCAGGCACATTCCCGTGCCACCCTCAGTCATGCGGCAGGCCTACAGACAGCTTGCCAGCCAGTTCCCCGCAACGCTGACAGGGCCCGTACTTTTTATCGGTATGGCTGAAACCGCCGTTGGGCTAGGGGCCGGTGTGTTTGATGAAGTGCGCCACCAGCATCGTGAATCTGTCTATCTGACCTCTACCCGTCACCCGGTTGATGGCACGTTACTTTGCGAGTTCAAGGAAGAACACAGCCACGCCACCGATCATCTGATCTATCTGCCAGATGATGAAGAGAAAAGACGTCGTGTTACCAACGCACGAACGCTGGTTTTGATTGATGACGAGGCAACCACCGGTAATACCTTTATTAACCTGCTTTCTGCCCTGCGTAATACCGGCAAGCTTCAACATATTGAACAGGTTATCGCCGTTACGCTTACCGACTGGAGTAGCAACGCCCTGTCGGAGCGCACATCCTTGCCCGTCACTTCGGTTTCGCTTGTAAGCGGTCAGTGGGGATGGACCCCATTACCTGATGCACCTGTCCCGGACATGCCGAAAGTCAACGTAACTTCACGCGGAGAATGGGACATCCTGGGAAAACAGTCCTGGGGTCGACTGGGGATGCTCGCACCTGCGGCCGATCTCGGCCATGAGGTCTCCGTCCGCAAGGGGGAACGTATTCTGGTTCTCGGGACCGGGGAATTCGTCTGGGAGCCGTTCCTGCTTGCTGAACGGCTCGAAGCTGCCGGAGCACAGGCACTTTATGGTTCGACCACCCGCTCCCCTATCGCCGTTGGTTATGCCATTGAGTCCGCCATTTCCTTTACGGATAACTACGGGCTGGGCATCCCCAATTTTGTCTATAACGTCGCCCACCAGCAGTTTGACCGTATTCTTGTGTGTACTGAGACACCCGCAGAAAGTATTGACACGCAGCTTCTTAAAGCCCTGGCTGAGGTTGCGCCCGTCGTGGAGATTGTTACCTATGAATAAACCCGTTGTTCTGAGCGACCTTGACGACACGCTCTTTCAGACCCGTCGTAAAATGGTGGACGAGCTGGCCCTGGAGCCATTCCGTACCGGTGCCGTTGATCGCACCCTGAATCCACGAAGCTTTATGACGGAAGAACAGTCCATGTTGGTGGACTGGCTCCTGGAGCAGGCTGAACTCATACCTGTTACCGCCCGGGGAACTGAAGAAATCAGCCGCGTCCGGATCCCTTTCCACTCCTGGGCAATCACCACGCACGGGGCCGTCATTCTCACGCCTGAAGGCAAACCCGACGAGGAGTGGAAGGCCCATATGCTTGGCCAGCTGGCTCCCTACCAGGAAAAGCTGACATCGATGCAGCGTCTGATCACTGAAATGATGGACGCAAAAGGGATCAATGCCTGGGCAAGGCTGAACTTCGAATACGGTGAAACGGCGGTTTATATGGTGATGAAGCACCGCGACAGCACCCGCCTTGACGAGCTTAATGCCATTGCAGATGAGATAGAAACGGTGTTTCCGACCGAGGGCTTCTACATCCACCGCAACAGTAATAACGTGGCCTGGCTTCCCACCCCGGTTGAGAAAGGGCTGGCAGTCAGATGGCTGCTTGAAAAACTTCGGGCTGAACGCGGAGTCTTCCCCGTAATTGGCCTGGGCGACAGCCTGAGCGATCATCGTTTTATGAAACTGTGCAGCTGGTTTGGCATCCCGCGTCAGAGTCAGTTTGCAGATGCCATTTCACAGCGAATTTTTGGAGAAAATTAAAATGCAGCCACATGACACATTTACCGGCTCATACCAGCCCGGTGACGTGGAATTTCTGCTAAAGCCGGTTGTCATTGAGATGACGCCGGTTGAGCAAAAAGAAGAGCTGATTCAGTCAGGGAAGAAACATTATTCGGACATGCTCAGTCAGGAGCCAGCGCCAACACAATGGCATCTTGATTTGTTTCACCGGGCGCTGGATCGGGGCGCAGAGAGACTTGCAAAAGAAGTCACACAGCTCGCTATTGCTCTGGCCAAACGCTTTGGTGATGAGCCCATTGTACTGGCCAGTCTTGTCAGGGCTGGCGTGCCGCTCGGCGTTATGCTGCACCAGGCCCTGCGTGACATGGGGAAAACCTCATGGCATTACGGTATCAGCATTATCCGGGATCGTGGAATTGACGGTGCAGCCCTCGACGTCATTGAAGAGCGGCATGGTACCAGCGGTATTGTCTTTGTTGACGGATGGACAGGTAAAGGCGCAATTACCGGAGAGCTTGTACGCGCACTGAAAGATCGCCCGGGCTATCCTGAGCAGCCGCGACTGGTTGTCCTGGCCGATCCCTGTGGCTGCTCCTGGCTTGCAGCCAGTGATGATGACTGGCTCATTCCTTTTGGCATCATGGGTGCGCCGGTGTCAGGCCTGATCTCCCGGTCAGTGTGGTCCTCTGAAGGATTACACGGGTGCATGGTTTGCGAGCATCTCAGTGAATTCGAATGCAGCCGGATGCTTGTCGATACCGTCGCTCATTTCCGTAAGAAGTTAACCCCGTCATCCCTCGCTCCCCTGAGCTGGAATACGGAGTCAGCCCGGGTCTTATGGCAGACAAGTCGCGACGTTATCGCGTTCCTGGCCGATGAATTTAAAGTGGACAGCGTCAATCGTATAAAACCCGGTATTGCTGAAGCAACCCGGGCTGTATTACGTCGGGTACCGGACCATGTATTTGTGCGTTCTATTGACGACTCGGACGTTGCCTTGCTTGTAGGGCTTGCTCGTGAAAAGGGAATAGTTGTTACAGAAATGGGGGGAACCCTCGGCCAGTATCGGGCTGTAACCATTATCAAGAAGGTACTTTGATGAAAAATCGTCTTTCTCCCTGGAATCTGGGAGCCACGCTATACATGCCTGCAACACGGGAAGATATTGCTGATGCCGTCCTGCACGGGAAAATCCCGGGTTTGCGCTCTCTGGTGATTTGCCTGGAGGATGCTGTCAGTGAAGCAGACATCCCCGTCGCCCTCAAAAATCTGGAGCACCTGCTGCACGAGCTCAGTAACAGCATGCATAGCCTGGGTAAAAATGACTGGCCTCTGGTGTTCATTCGCCCCCGGCATGCCGAAATGGGCAGATGGTTAAAAGCGCATTATGATCTTTCCGCTGTCGACGGGTTTGTGTTGCCGAAATTTACCCTCAGTTCGTTAGCTGAATGGTGGGATATCATGGGCGGGACTCACCTGTGCATGATGCCAACGCTGGAAACAGAAGACGTCTTTGACGTGGTTCAGATGCGGGAGCTGGCCACCCGTCTGGTGGAACATCCCTGCCACGACCGCATTATTGCGCTTCGAATCGGCGGCAACGATCTTATGAACGTTGTGTCGCTTCGCCGTCCCCGGGACCTGACGCTGTATGACAGCCCGATGGGCTACGTCATCAAAATGCTCGTTTCGGTCTTCGGCCCGCGTGATTTTGCCCTGACCGCGCCCGTATGTGAGCATATTGACGATCATGCCGTAATGGCCAGAGAGCTGGCTCTTGATATGGCACATGGGCTTGTTGGGAAAACGGCCATTCACCCGGGTCAGATAGAGGTCATTCAAAACGCGCTGATGGTCACTCAGGGTGAGCATTCTGACGCTCTGCGGATCCTGAACTCTACCCAGGCCGTGTTTAAGTCGCAGGGAGCAATGTGTGAACCCGCCACACATCGCCGCTGGGCGGCTGGCATTCTGGACAGAGCTCGTTTTTATGGGTTACAGAACGAGCAAAGCGCTGATGGAATCAGATTACTTACCGTGACCCAGCATCATTAAGGAAATCATAATGGGGTTCAGATTCAGAAAGTCGATCAACATTATTCCTGGTGTTCGCCTCAACCTGAGTAACGGTGCACCGAGCCTGAGTGTCGGGCCGAGAGGTGCTTCCGTTTCTTTTGGAAGCCGGGGGACCTATGCCAATCTGGGCTTGCCCGGTACCGGGCTGAGTTACCGTACCCGGCTTGATCGGGCCGCGCGTTCCGGAGGTGGGAACCGGACGGCTACCGACCCGGGGCTCAGACAGGCGCTTGAGGAGGAAGCCGCTGATCTCATGTCAGCGGTGACCGCAATCCGTAATATTCACGAGCTGACGCCGGATCCTAAAACAGGCATCAGCTGGGCAGAGCTGGAAGCAGTATACCTGCATAACAGAACGTCGCCTTTTCAGGTTCCGGCACCGGTGCGTCCAGAAAAGCCAGACTATCTTGCATTGCCGGAAAAGCCTGCCGAGAGCGAAGGCATTAGTTTTCTGGGTAAATGGTTTGAATCGGAATCAGCTAAAGCTGAGCGCCACGCCGAAAATCTTCGCCGGTGGCAGCAGGAGCTGATTGATGTGGAGCGTGAGAATACCCTTCGACAGCACCGGTACCAGCAACAACGGACGGCCTGGGCCGAACAGTATGCAAACTGGAAGTTTGAGGCTGAAGAACATGAAAAACGGCTCGCCACGGCTCAGGCAGATGCCCGGCAGCAGTTCCGGACAGACGCCGCGTTTTTCGAATCATACCTGGCGGGTGTGCTGGCAGAAACTGAATGGCCGCGTGAAACGCTTGTTGCATTTGAAGTAAAGCCGGAGCTATCAGCAGTCCTGCTGGATGTTGATTTAGCTGAGATTGAAGATTTCCCTGATAAGATTTACGGCGTTAATGCCCGGGGCACGGAGCTGACGGAAAAAGCCATGACGCAAAAAGCCGTACGCGAAAACTATGCCCGCCACGTCCATGGCTGCTTGTTCCGCCTGGTCGGTATCGTTTTACATACGCTACCGTTCGACAACGTGATTGTGTCAGGCTTTACGCAACGGGTCAGTAAGCGGACCGGCTATCTGGAGGATGAGTATATCCTGTCCTGCAAATGCAGTCGCAGCCAGATGTCGTCAGTAAATTTTGCAGGCTTAGAACACATTGATCCGGTTGAAGCGTTAGGCGATCACCCGGTTATTCGAAAGATGAGCAGTACCTTCATTTTTCAGCCTATTGAACCACTAACCCTTTAAGCAGGCTAAATCTTACGATGCAATTAAATACCAGACAGGCCCGGATTTTTAAGCTTGCCAACTTACTGGGCACCGGCAAGCCCGTTTCCGCTGCCGACATTATAACCAGTCTGGAATGCTCAGAGCCGACATTAACCCGGGCACTCAAAGAGCTACGCGAGTCATATTCTGCGGAGATCAAATACAGCAAGGCAGGTCATTCCTACCATCTCGTTAATCCGGGCCAGCTGGATAAAAAGACCCTTCGCCGGATGAATGAAGCGCTCGCACAGAATGCTGAACTGAAAACCGGTGAGTCCACAGGGAAGGTCGTACTCGATAAGGATAAAAAAACAGCCGTGTCATTATCGCTACGCATGCGGATTTTAAGAAAAATTGACCGTCTGGCTGCGCTGAGTGGCTCGACCCGAAGTGAAGCGGTAGAGAAGCTGGCTCTGCACTCCGTTGATGAACTGATAAAAGAATACAGCGCTAAAAAGTCCTGACGCTAAATCTCAGACCGGGGTGAAAACCCCGGTTTTGTCATATTTCACCTCTGTATCTGCGTGACGGAGTTTTGATCTATTCTCCTCCCGCAATGTCAGCAGCGCCTTTCTGCCTACAAAACCTGGTGTCTTGACATCCTCTTGTGCTACACATCAATCTTTGGGCGATTTACACTCCATTCATGCAGATCTGTGATGTATGATGATTTTCATACATAAGAAAGTTTATTTTTGCCGGAGTTTTTTTCAGAAATTTATATTCCAGTACGGTCTGAATTTTTTTCTCTGATAAGAGGCCATTCACATGTCGGTAATTCAATGGTGGTTAACTTATTTCTTTAATGCCGCTTCTGAGTATTTAATCTCCACCCGACAGATGTCGTGCCGTTTTATCAAATCTACAAACTCTGGCCTCTTCCTGAAACTACTCTCCTCTTCCGATCTCTTAAGAAGGAATTACATTTGAGACGCTTACCCGTATATCTGCTACTCGACACGTCCGGCTCTATGCACGGAGAGCCTATCGAAGCGGTTAAGAATGGCGTTCAGACGCTGCTTACCACGCTGAAACAGGATCCGTATGCACTCGAAACGGCTTACGTGTCAGTGATCACCTTTGATTCTTCAGCCCGACAGGCAGTCCCCCTGACAGACCTCCTGAGTTTCCAGATGCCAGCACTAACAGCCAGCGGCACCACCTCTCTTGGCGAAGCGCTTACCCTGACGGCCAGCTCCATTGCCAAAGAAGTACAGAAAACGACGGCTGACACTAAAGGTGACTGGCGTCCCCTTGTATTCCTGATGACGGATGGAAGTCCGAATGATGACTGGCGTAAAGGCCTGAATGACTTTAAAGCGGCCAGAACCGGCGTTGTTGTGGCATGTGCAGCCGGGCATGATGCCGATACCAGCGTCCTCAAAGAAATCACTGAAATCGTGGTTCAGCTCGATACAGCTGACAGTTCGACGATTAAAGCTTTCTTTAAATGGGTCAGTGCGAGCATTTCGGTAGGCAGTCAGAAAGTGGAGTCCAGCAAAAAAGAAGTGATCGGTCTTGAAGACCTGCCACCGCCGCCGCCAGAAGTAAACGTGGTCTTATAATTTTATTAATTAAGGGGATGTCATGTCTGTCAGTCTGAGCAAAGGCCAGGGCGTAAGCCTGAAAAAAAATGAATACGATCTCTCGTCCGTTACTATCGGCCTGGGTTGGGATATTAATGAGGAAAAGAAAGGTTTCCTCGGCGGGATCTTTGGTAAAAAAGAAGAAGAATACGACCTTGATGTGATCGCTTTCCTGTGTAATTCAGCCGGAAAGGTGACCGATCTCGGCAATGTGGAAAATGGTAAACCAACGCTTGTGAATGGCGATATCATCTTTTTCAACAGCCTTCGCCATAAGTCAGGAAATATCTGGCTGACGGGCGATAACCGAACCGGAGCCGGTGATGGTGACGATGAGCAAATTATTGTGCGCCTGAATTCCCTTGACGCTCAGTACGAGAAAATTGTGTTCATCGTTCAGATCTACAATGGTGAAAAGCTCCAGCAGCACTTTGGTAAAGTTCAGAATGCCTTCATCCGGGCAGTAGATGCCCGTAATATTGAAATGGCACGATTCGATCTTTCTGGCGGACCCGCCTTCGCCAGCCAGCGCTCCATGGTTTTTGCCGAGCTGATACGCGAGGCTACAGGCTGGAAACTCAGGGCAATTGGTGAGCCTTCAGAATCAGATTCGTTTGTCTCGCACCTGAGGAATTACATGTGATGCGCCGCCTGCCTGTTTACCTTGTTATCGACACATCCGGCTCGATGCGCGGTGAGTCCATCCATTCCGTTAACGTTGGAATTCAGGCGATGCTTAGCGCTCTTCGCCAGGATCCCTACGCCCTCGAAAGCGTTCATATCTCCATTATCACCTATGACAATGAGGCGCGTGAGTTCATTCCTCTCACGCCGCTGGAAGACTTCCAGTTTTCTGACATCGTTGTGCCAAGCGCAGGCGGGACGTTCACCGGTGCTGCCCTTGAATGTCTGATGCAGTGTGTTGAACGGGATGTACGTCGCTCAGATGGTGATACAAAAGGAGACTGGCGTCCTCTGGTATTCCTGATGACTGATGGAACCCCTTCTGATGCCCTGGCGTACGGTGAAGCGGTAAAAGCGATTCGCGGCCGGGGATTCGGATCCATCATTGCCTGCGCCGTTGGTCCTAAAGCAGGCCATGAGCACTTAAAACAGCTCACCGATAAGGTTGTGTCTTTGGAGACGCTAGATTCAACCGCGTTTGCAGGTTTCTTTAAATGGGTATCGGCCAGCGTGTCTTCCGGCAGCACAAGCGCGGGGATCAATAACGGAACTGATACCCTTCCCCCTCCTCCACCAGAAATCCAGCTGGTGCTCTGACAGACAGAAAGGTGCTGCTTTCCGGGCAGCACCTTTCTGTACAGCAACGTTTTCTGCTGGCCGTACCAGCCGTACGAGGAAAATTATGAGACGCCTTCCCGTGTTTTTTGTCCTGGACTGTTCAGAGTCCATGATTGGTGAAAACCTGAAAAAAATGACTGATGGTCTGCAAATGATCATCGGAGATTTAAGAAAGGATCCACACGCACTTGAAACAGCCTGGGTTTCGGTAATCGCATTTGCCGGTGTAGCCCGTACGATTGTACCTCTTCACGAAATTGCCTCGTTCTACCCTCCCCGCCTTCCCGTTGGCGGCGGTACGAGCCTTGGGGCCGCATTGCGTGAGCTGACCGTACAAATTGATACCCAGGTCAGAAAAACCACTCATGAGGCTAAAGGCGACTGGAAACCCGTCGTGTATCTCCTTACCGACGGACGTCCGACTGACGACACAACCGCAGAAGTGAAGCGCTGGAAGGATCACTACGCGAGTAAAGTGAATCTCATTGCCGTTGGCCTGGGGCCGTCAGCGGACCTGAATACCCTGCGGCAACTGACAGAGAATGTCATGCTGTTCACCGAGTCTCAGGAAGGGGACTTTACCCGCTTCATCAAATGGATCACAGCCTCGGTTACGGCGCACAGCCGCAGCGTCGGAGACGACAAACAACCTGAGCTCAGCCAGACTGAATACATAGTCCGGCTGGCCAAGGACGAGCCAGTAAAAGCGTACGACGAAAACTGCGTTACGCTTACCGGCCGTTGCAGCAAGACCCGTCGTCCGTATCTGATGAAGTATGAACGGCCACCAGCAAGGATTTCCGGGCTCGATTTCAGCCTGAACCTGAACAGCTTTAATATTGCCGGATGCTATCCCATCGATGAAGACTATTTTGCATGGTCAGATGCCACCGCTACCGGTTTGCAGGTAAACACCAGCGAACTGCATGGCGTACCGGGTTGCCCTCACTGCGGTAATGCCAGTGCGTTTGCCCTGTGCTCATGCGGAAAATTGCTGTGCATTGACGGCCCGGATGACGTGATCTGCCCGTGGTGTGAAACAGGTCTGTCATTCAGCAATGATGGCGGAAACACTAACTTCGACGTAAACAGAGGGAGAGGTTGATGTCGCAAAATGTTTTACTTGAAGAGAAGATTATCCGCTTAGTGCTGTCTGAGCTGGGCCACCCTGTAGAAGGTGAGCGGCTTTTTCTTCTATCGCACGACCCTTCCCTTACTGAAGAGATTATGCGGCTTAAAGAGCGGATTGAGAGCCTTGCACAGGGTTTATCTGCGCGGGTTAGCGAAGGTTATAACGACGCAGAGATCGCCCCCTCGTCAGCATCCAGCCTTTCCGATCAGCAACAAACGGTCGTAAGTGATGCTGATAACCCGGGCATTGACGCTACCGATACACCATTACTGCAACCCCTGCCAGAAAATGAACCTCATCCTCCGTTCTGGAAGCTGATGCCTTATTACGAATTTGATAAACCAGCACAGAGGGAAGACGAAAACCTGTCTTCCCTGGTATTAAAACCCGGGCAGATACCGACAGGCCAGCAGCGGGCCGGATTAGCTGTGCCACCTGCCGTTCCCCCGAGAGCTAAAATAGTTATTCCCAACGCCCGCGCAGGCGAACGTTTCTCTTCGCCGGTTGCTATAGTTCTGGATGAGGGCCAGCAGGCTACTGTCAGGGACGTTGTCTTTCCCAGGAACATTGGCCTGACCTTTGACAAAGAGCATAAGTTGCTGACAGGTACACCCACCGAAAGCGGCGATATAGAGCTTTCAGTACTCTGGTCATGCGCTTCGCACGACGAATGCGAAACAAAACAGCTTTTTATAGTCAATCCCGATCCGAGAAGCCTGTGGAAGGTGGTAGAGCCACCAGCAGACGCTTCCTACCCTAAGTCCCATCTGGACGCTGCTGGCCTGGTCAGGGGTGACATACGTATTGCTGCCGCCAGTCGCCGGGGACGATCTCATGAGCATGCCGGGAGCTTCAGAGATGACGACTTCTATATCAACCACTGCCAGGAAACAGGATGGTCTGTCATGCTGGTCGCAGACGGGGCCGGTAGTGCGGTAAATTCCCGGGAAGGCTCCCGGATTGCAGTCCAAACGGCTGGCGATTACCTTTTCAATCAGCTCAGTGGTTTGAAAGGCGTCCATCTAAAGCAGCACATCACGGCGTGGGAAGGGAGCGATCAGCAGGCAACCATAAACGCCATGCTTCATCATTTTAAACAGGCAGCTACGCTCGCGGTCAACAGTATCCAGAACGAAGCCATTTGTGCAGAACAACCTGTGAAATCCTATTCAACAACCCTACTGGCAACTGTAGCGCTACGAACTGATAACGAGCTGTTTGCGGCTGCATTCTGGCTTGGTGATGGTGCGATAGGTGCATACAGCCCTTCCGGTAAAGTCAGGATACTGGGAAATCCCGATAGCGGAGAATACGCAGGACAAACCCGCTTTCTTGACCAGAGCATTATCGCAGACCCCTCGTTTAGCGGCCGCATCAGCGTGGGTAAATGGAATGATGTATCTCACTTGATCCTCATGACAGATGGCGTATCAGACCCTCTGTTTGAGACAGATAACGGGCTTCGCAGTGACGAAAAATGGACCCGTCTCCTTGATGAGCTCATCCCTGTCCTTACAGACGCCAGTATTGCGCCTGAGAGGTTAGGCGACTGGCTTAACTTTTTCTCCACAGGGAACCACGATGACCGCACTATTGCGGTGTTGTGGTAAGGGATACGCTTCTTCGGTGATCAATATGGCAAATATTGTTACGTGCAAAACAAAGG
Source organism: Salmonella sp. SSDFZ69 (assembly GCF_004010755.1). Classification (NCBI taxonomy): domain Bacteria; kingdom Pseudomonadati; phylum Pseudomonadota; class Gammaproteobacteria; order Enterobacterales; family Enterobacteriaceae; genus Salmonella; species Salmonella sp. SSDFZ69. The sequence goes on from NZ_CP034832.1 coordinate 151,721, forward strand.
ACGGCGAAACAGTCCAGTATGTTGACGAGGTAATTGGTTCGGGCTCGATGAAGGATGTTTACTTCTCGCCTGATAAATCATACGTCGTCGCTTTTTATCATAAACCGCAGAACGAGCAGGCCCGGGATCGGATTGATATGATCACCGGACGCTACAGGCAAAACATTTTTGGCCAGTCCGGAGGTGAATACTGGAAGGACCTGTTTTGCTGGCCGACCCACGTTGTTGAGCATGGGGATAAAATCGGCATCGTGGTTCCAACCTACAAAAGCTACTTTTTCTTTAAATACGGCTCTAAAAACGATGATTTTCTTGGCATAAAAGGCCGTGAAAAGGAAGGCAAATGGTTTGCCAGCGCCAGCAACCAGAATAAATTTCTCGACCCACGTGAACGAGGCAATACGCTTACCTATCTCAAGGTCTGTCTGCTGCTAACAAGAGCCGTCAGAAGGATGCATGCGGCAGGTCTCTGTCACAGCGATCTAAGCTATAAAAACGTGCTTATCGATCCAGAAATGGGACATGCCTGCATCATTGACGTAGACGGCCTGGTTGTCCCTGGAAAGTATCCTCCCGACGTCGTGGGCACCCCGGATTTTATCGCTCCGGAAGTGGTGAAAACCAGCCATCTTTCCAAAGAGGATCCGAACCGCGTATTGCCAAGCATTTCTACTGACCGTCATGCGCTGTCGGTGCTTATCTACATGTATCTGTTCTTCCGTCATCCGCTACGTGGCGGAAAAATACATGACATGTCGGATGAAGTACGTGATGAGACCTTATCTATGGGTGAGAAGGCACTCTTCATTGAACATCCGACAGACAAAAGCAATGCAGTCAAAGTCAGTCAGCTATCCTCCTTTTCACTGCCCTGGGCTGACCCGGAGAAAATTCCTTACACCATCATGGGCCCTTATTTGACGCCTTTGTTTGAACGCGCCTTTATTGATGGCTTACACGATGCCAATAAACGCCCGACCGCCGATGAGTGGGAAAGTGCCCTGGTTAAAACAGTCGATCTGATACAGCCCTGCCAGAACAAGGCGTGTGAACAGAAATGGTACGTTTTCTCAGGTAAGACAAAGCCGGTTTGTCCCTACTGCGGTACGCCATACAAGGGTAAATTACCGGTTCTAAATTTATATTCATCCCGAAAGGAAGGCAGTTATCGTCCTGACGACCACCGGTTGATGGTGTGGAGCGGGCAGTCAATCTATGCGTGGCATGTGAATCGCCTCATTGCGCCAAATGAGCGCACAACCGATGCACAAAGGAAACGAGTTGGGTATTTTGTTTTCCATAACGATCAGTGGTGGTTAGTAAATGAAGGCATAAATGGGCTTATGTCATTACCGGATAAACGACAGATTGCCATTGGGGAAAAAATTGAACTGACGAATAACGCTCAGTTTGTTCTGTCAAAGGAGGAAGGCGGCAGGCTGGTCGTCGTTCAGTTAGTTGAAAACTAACGGACGCCCATTACGACTAAAACGTTCTGGCAGCATACTGAACCTGTTTAATGAATCACTATATTAAGCAGTGTCAAATTTAAGCTGCCAGAAAAAACTGACTGTCTGTGCCGGATATGCGGTACACCGCCTGCGGCAAGGGTTTAATGCGCAAAGCCCAAGTTATTTATAAAAGTGAATAATTTTGTGACTCTACCCTGCCGCTCTTCTTTCCAGTGTCATGGTTTTTAACATCTGAAATACTGACATTGTTAAGCCGGTGATTGTAAAAGGCGATGCGGACAATCTCATGAAGATATTCAAGTTCGTTTTGTGTCAAGGACTGGCCTTCCTGGGTTTTTGAAATCATTTCCTGCCAGCAGATCAGTCTTTCGTAACTGACATGTTCGCTGTTTTCCAGGCAGTGCAACCTGAAATAGCGAAGGAACAAAGGAAATTCATCGGTCTGAGCGATGTCATAAGCCCGAACCGTTAACCGACACAGACATACAATCGTATCCTGCTGTAACCTGACTAGCGCGTTATGACTGCCCGGAAGGATATCAGGCAATTTCATCTTACAGTCAGCAAGGCGCTGAAGAAGAGGCCCTTCCTCTGAAGGCTCCCGTCCCCGATACTCCTGAAGAGGTTCAGATTCAAGTTCATGCATTAATGGATGATATAGCCATTCCCGGGAACTGGTCTCATCAATGATCAGGCTTTCAATGCACTCACTGTATGTTGTTTTACGTCGCCCGAGCTGCACCTGACTGATTTCATATTCAATATCAGGAAGATCGATACGCAATGCGGCAACTCTTTCGGAAGGATGAAGATGGTCAAAGGTTAACTTCTCTGAAATGCTGCGATCCCTGTCCAGAAAGACGGCCACACATAAATCATTAACCTTTACGAACAGATCAGCTGTGCCTCCGAACATACTGCCGCTTCCACTAACCTCATTCAGTGAAACCGGCCCACCATCGTCGCCAGCGAGAAGATTTGGGAAACCAAGAACCTGGTGCTCGTTGATGACTTCAATAATCTTTCCCCGGATGGCTTCCATCAGACCATCACAGTCACCGGCTACAGCTGTACTGTGTGAGAAATGCCAAAGCTTGACCTCCCCCTGCTTTGCTAACAGATCAGTTTTGCAAGCGGGGCAGATGCAGTTACAGTCAATACCCCGGCTGACCTCTGTAATATCTAAAAAGAGTCCTGATTCTCGCTGGAGTCCAAATGGAATACCAAATGTATAACTCTTACGCATGGCTGCACCCCGTTTTTGATAATGATTCAAACTATATCCGAAATAACGGAGGAGGATTTCTGTAAAACGTATTAAAAGAAATGATTTTTCCGTCTTCCAGATTAATGTTTGACAAAAATCAAATGAGAGCCTTACAAATATTGAGAGAGAAGTTTAGGTAAAGTAACTTTTATCACTTCTAATAAAATGAAGGAGAATATCGGATGTATTTAGCAGTGGGCTTGGCTTATGATTAAAGTTTTTCTCCGAACTTAATAAACAACTTTAAAAGACAGGCTATTACAATGCCTTTAGCCCCGAAAGGGGCATAAACTATTTTCAAATCTAGGCACAGTCTTTTTGTTGTGCCAATATTAATAATTACTCGCGAACAAAGGTCCACACACTCGCAGGAACTTTGTCATATAACTTTTTCATTGTCAGTTCGGCTTTACGATGATCATAAGCACCAGAAATTTCAAGAGAGGCGACACCCGAGTTTTTTTCACATAACCTTTCAAATACTTTTTCGAGCGTTTCGAACGAACTACACTTACGGAATTTCATTAAATAAGACTGCTTTGTGTCAGACATAATCAACCTTCTTTAGACAGGCCTCAACTGGCCAGGGATAATCTTAATATCATTTTTCACTTAAGCCTAACGATTTCACAACCTTTTTCGTTGTTTCCACCCTGTTCATAACCAGGTACATGAGTGCTAAAATGACCTGTAATTAAAACCAGTGTATCCCGGTGAGCAGGATGAAGAATCAATCAGTGATCAGACAGTTTTCGGAAAGCGAATTGCATCAGCAGCTGGAAACGTTCGGCAACCATGATAAACAGCTTTCACGCTTGATCCGTTACTTTTCCCATCTGAGATACAACACTGCTAAAACCTATCTGCACTGGCTACGAGTATGGAACGAATGGTATCTGGCGAATGCCCGGTTGCATACAGACTGGCCAGTAAGTTCGCTCCCCGTGTCTGAGGACGCTCTGCTTGCGTTTATGGGGCATCTTGAAGGCAAATTGTCACGAAGCAGCATAAACAGCTGTCTTCAGGCCTTAAATAGTATCCATAAAAAAGGGCTTAACCTGCCCGGGATTATTACGTCTGAAGCATGGTACATGCTGGAAGCCTTAAAACAATCGGAAGCCCGGAAGCGAAAGACGACTAAACAGGCAACTCCCTTTCTTATTGGCGATCTCAAGGCTCTGATAAAGTTACGCAGTACTACAAACTCAGTTCGTAAACTTCGTGACCTGTGCCTGATCTGGACAGGCTTTGAAACACTGCTCCGTTCATCCGAAATTCGACGTATACGTCTGAAAGATCTGTCTCTGGATAGTATGACCGGTGAATTTAACCTGACGGTATACCGTACAAAAACGAACATTAGTACACTTCTTACCTACCGGCTGACACGTCAGTTAACTAACTGCCTCTTGAGATTGATGAACCTCGTGAAAATGGATCAGCACAGTCATCCGGATGAATTCCTTTTCCAGGCCGTAAATTTCCATGATACAGGCTATATGCCACCCGGCTGGAAGCTTCGGAGTAAGGGGAATGAGCTATCTGAACTTCTTAAAAGGCATAACCTACCCTATCGTGCTAAGCAAAGTCTTCTGAACGATGAAGATGAAGAAGACACTGTGGACGATGCCGGTATGCTCAGCAAAAATTCCCTTTTACGAGCATTTAAAGAGATGTGGAATGAGCTTTATCCAAATGAGACTAAAACTCGTTACTGGACAGGGCACAGCGTTCGTGTAGGCGGAGCGATACAGCTAAATATTGAAGGTTACTCGCTACCACAGATTATGGAAATGGGGAACTGGTCGAATGAAGAAATGGTTATGCGCTACATTCGTAATATTGAAGCTGGTAAAAAAGCAATGATCAAGCTTATGCGAAATGCCTTTGATGAATAGCGCCCTCACGGGCGCATAACTTTATTTTTTCTTGAACGGGTTAAGTCTGGTGAGATTAGAGAGTGCCCCTCCCGGAGGCAAAATTCCCGTTCTTTTATATTTGTACACGCCATTTAATTTCATTGTCTGGATTCCAAGATTAATAAGCGTGACAAGTTTAAGGGTATACAGAAGTGTAAATTGTGGAGCAACCTGAATAAAAACCAATAACAAGCCCGCACACATTACACGTAGCCATGCCGCGTACTCCATGCTCAGCGGACGCTTGAAATAGAATCTTTCGAGCAAATCAACTGTCTTATTACTGATCCACGCCGCCGCCACGGAGAGTAACAACACGATGCACACCATAATGCCCAGTTCCATTTTCACTCCCTTCTCTTTTAGTCTCTTTAAGTTGAGGCTTAGCCACAGTAGTTTTGTTTTTTGCTTTTTTCTTAGGTTTGGTATGATGAAACAGAAAACAATCCACCATTACCCAACCATTTTTATATCGAGCCACCAGCATCTTCTGGCTGGGGTAATGAGCATGAAACAGCATTTTCACGTCCATGGTGCCCATCAACGACTGTTTGCGCTTTAGCTCATCCTCAGCCATCTGAAATTCTTGTAAGAATTCTGAAGACAGACGCTGACGCAGGATTCTTATGGCACTGGAGTTTTCATCATTCTTTGCCAGATGCCCGAAGCGTACTAGTGCCTTGTGGGTTATCTGGATGGGTCCCAGATGAGAGCTGAGCTGTTCGTACTGCCAGAAGTAGGTCAAATCCACCTTAACCCAGCTGATGCTGTCCAGCAGAGCCTCGTTCATGATGGTTCCGGACATTGGTACCATTGTCAGCCTGGCCAGACGCATATGTATGTAGTCCGTAAGCAACCTCAGCGACTCAGGAACGTTTTTATTGAGCAGGAGATGCTGAAGCACCGGGGTTGCGGTCTGCCAACACAGATTGCGCCCGTCAGGCAGGAAAGCAAACTTTTGATCGTCAGGCGCAGAGTTCGAAGCGTTTTCCTTACGAAGCAAAAAATAATGGCCGCACAGCAGCTCTGCTCTTACCTGGTCCTCGTCAGGGTCATGTCGGGCTTTACTTAGATCAACGGTAAGCACAACGCGGTTAATCGCATCAGCGTGATATTTTTTTACCCAGACGCAGACACGATAGAGACGCTCATCGATTTTCTGGCTGGCTGTGGAAATCCATTGCATTGTTGTTCCTTAATTTTCGGGGCTGACAATGAAAATGCCCAGCTCAGCCCCCGGCACGAGTTCTGTATATTTCAGGCTCAGCTTCCGTTGGTTGGACGGGCCCTGGCTGTTTTCAGGAGCCCAGTCAGAGAGCGTTTTTAATTGAGGTATGTTGCCTGCTGCGAAAATGGGCAAGGATGCTTTTACTACTGAATAATCAGTCTCAGCATATTTATTCCCGTTTCGTTCCTGCCCTTCAGGCCTAAATGCAAAAATGTGAGCAATCGGAACAGGGAAAGAGTTAGTTCGACAAAGGCGATAAGATTCGCCCTGCTTCAGTGGGTGAAATTCAAGACGGTGTAAAGCCTTATCGATATTAGACACGACATTCAAATTGGTAGTTGCTACATTTTTTACTTCTGAGGCTCTCCTGCGCTCCAACAAACTCACAAGTTGCTCTGCTGTTTTAACTTCCTGGTTTCGGTTTAGCCGCCATGAAAAAGTAACTTTTTTAAGCTGGGACTTGATGAAAAGGACATTTCTTGTTGAGTGCATAGCGACAAGGCCCGGGAGCTTCTTGTGCACTTTATCAAAACGGACATTCTTTTTATTATCGATACGCCTCATTGCCGCAGCAAAATCATTTTTTGCTTCATTTATAGATGTGATCAAGCTTTCGAGAAGATCTGCTCTTTCTGGGACAATGATAAGACCCGGGTATTTAGTGGTCACTTTGGTGGAATCATGACTTAATGACTCTATGTCATCCACACAGATGTCAGTAAGTGCCTGAATAATTTCCTCAACCGAAGCATCGTCTTTAACACTAACCCTGATGGGTTTAACCTGCTTCAGTCGCTCTTCTGTTCGAGATACGGTGGAGACAGTCATCAGGTTTGCCATCAGCGGGGGGGTGTTCGAAAGAAAACACTTAAGCGAGTCGATACGTTCCAGAATCTGGTCACGAAAATAGGGCAAATCGTCATAACTCATACGTTTCTCCAGGCTCATAGCTTTGATAATCCTTAAAGTTTCATTAAGACAATCTGTAATTCTTTTCTCGACAAATGAGATAAAGTCACCAAAGTCGGAATGAAAAAACTGTTTAAGTGCAAATTTCGCAACTAACACTTTCCCATCCACCTTCATTTTATCGAGATAAAGATTTCTTATAGCATCAGTAGAAGAATTAGCTTTAGATAACTCTTCACAGTCATTAATAATCATTGAAACAATATCAATAACTTTAACTGGGCTTAAAGTATTACTATATCCGCGAATATCAAACGTAAAAAATCCGAAATTCTTAAATACTCCAAGAAAATAAATTATTTTTTGTTTCAAAAGAATAGAATCGGAGTAAGATGCGTTGTGCTTTATTAGCTCAGATATGTAGAGATCCAACATACAATTTAAATTATCGATATCTACATCGTAATCAAAGGTTACTTTGTCGAACGAAGTATCAGATAATTGAACGGTTATATCGTCAGCGGAAACATTAAGGCCTAAATTTTGATAAAGAAAGGCACTAACAAATTCCACGTGGTCAGATTCTTTAAACATTTACACTACCTCATGACTAAAAAGGAAGTGCTTCCCACCGGGAAGCAGGTTCCCGGATGGGTTAGATTAATTATAAAAGAGTTCTTCAGAAGGTACATGCATTTCTGGTTTGAACTGTTTTAAGGAGTTGTTTATAGCTTTTCGATATAACCCTGAAGAGTGTGGCTTAAACATTTGATATTCCGTAACGAGCAGAGGAGACGTAAAGCATCCTAAGTTCACTAGTGAAATACTTGATGTTTCTTCACAAACATCTAATTCAGCGTATATCCGCCTCTTCATTACCCTGCCTGCTAAATAGCGACGAACATGATTTATAAACTTGTCCGCATCTGATATAGAATTAACTATATAATCAGATGTGACTATCTGATTAGATACAGTTTCAGGTATAGCTTCGGCTATTATTTTTACGTTCATTTCATAATCAACACTATGGAAGCAAGCAAGAATTTGTGGCTTCGCGCTTTCTAAAATCTTTTCAAGAACAGAAAAAATCAGAGAGAACTCGTTTAAAATTCGCTTTTGTATAAGTCCATGTAGATGTTTTATGAAAGGAGAACCGTGTTCAACAAGGCCTAGTATAAGATCCTTAGAGGCCAAATCTGAGCGGTAATAAACGTATTCTAGATTATCCCGGTTAAATCCTTTGAAAAGCAAATCAGGCTGCTCTGAGACCAGTCGTAAATGAGTTGAAGCTATAGAAACTTCAAAACGAAAGTTCGCGAGATTTACAGGACCTGCTTTTAATGTAGCCGCTTCGGAAAAATAAATGAAAAGAGGATGCAAATCATCGTTACCACTGTAAAGATGGTCTGCACCCTTAAGATATTTCACCAAATGAGGTAGAAAAGATATTACTGGAATATCAGCCACAAATCGAATATGCCGAAATGGTTTTGAATCCAAATATATATTTTCCACTACAGCGCCAACAAAACCCATTTTAACAAGAATAGATTCAACTAACTTTTGTATAGCATTCATTTCAATACCCTCTTAATAGAGGGATTTCTCCCATAGGGAGAAATCCCTATGGGAGAAAATAATTTTAATTAATAATTATAGCGAAGCGCATGTTCTTTTTCACTAAGATGGTTTTCATATTCCGACTTACCAGAACTTAAACACTCTTTGAAAAAGACCTTTGAAAAATTCTTCAAGTCACTTCGGTTATTAATTTCTTTGTCAGACATCAACTTAGCTGAGTGTGAGGTATCAACAGGCCCCAACCACCATTCATATTTAATATAAACACAATTGGTTTGTGTATGTCCATTTAGAAATCGTTTTGCATTTCTAAGTATTTTTCTACAACCGTTAAGGTCTGAAAGTAAGATATCTGGAGCAATGAGCTCTTCCAGAATATGACCAGGTAAGCCTTTCCTAAAAAGCTCAACATCGTAACTACAATACCAGTCACGATAATTAAAAGCTTTAATAAGTCTTTCAGGTGTATCCAAAGATATCTTATTCAGGATTTTTAATGCAAAGCATACAGCATCTTTTAACAACTCGTGCACCTCAACATTGATAAATGAGAAAAACGAGCTTAATTCTTTCTCTAAGGAATTATACAACTTACCGTAAATATCCTGAGAAAAAAGATACTGCAATCTTTCTTTATTATAAGTGCAATTCGAAATTGAATAGACTTCTCCTCTTTCGATTTTGCACCCTTCCCTTAAAACTATAGGAAACCTCAAATGGTTAACAAAGAAAGAATGATTCTTTCTTTGCTTCAAAGCATCTAATTGAAATTTCGTAATTTCCTCCAGATTTGCATCTTCAAAACCTGGAAAGGGAATATCACAGAAACAAGAACTATATGCTTTTGCTGATTCATACATAAACTCCAGTGAAACATCAGCATCAAAAGACATACCAGAGAACATGCCCTGCCCATTGTCTAAAAATGTAATGTTTTTAACCTGTATTTTTTTATGTTGAACAACCAAAAAGGCATTAATGATTTTTTCGATAATTTTCATGTGATCCTCTCTCAATAAAAAAAGGGATCACTCCCATATGGGGTGTGATCCCCACATGGGTATAATTTAATTAAAAATCTGTAAGACCTAAATCTTTATTTCTACCACAAACTGTAGAAGATATAAGACGTTTTACTCGCTTTCGAGCACTTCGGCCTGACGTATCTTTCAAGTACATCGGTAATGACAATGATGAAATTTGATTACTTCGCTTATGATGGCAGACTATATAGCCCTGCCTCCACCCCGAACGCACAAACTCACGGATGCGGTTAATATATGCCGAAGCTTGAGATTTTGTACTTATCGATTCAGAACACTTTAAGTTCTGTTCGATAGAGTAAAGCTCAGCCGCCATGAATTTCACCTCATACAGCTCATCGCCATAACTTATAGTTTTCAACAGCTCTTCCTTTTCCCGAATGAAAAATACTTGCTGCATTCCAAGGATCAGGTCATAGGCCTCTCGAAAGAGGTCGATAAGCTTATTACGAACATAAATCATAAACTCCTCAAAGTGCTGAAGCCAGAAATAAGCCGCATTACTTATTTGTGAATTGTGAGAACAAACAAGCCCTTTAGCAAGCTCGACCTCTTCCTCCCGAAAAGTAAAGTTACTTTTCTTAAACCGACTTTGTTCAAAAATGCTTTGATGCATTTCTATCCATACAGAAACAAAACCGAGGGATTCAAATTCTTCGTTTAACAAATGTAAACTTTCGAAGATTTTCTGAATTTCGATCCCGATGTCATATGACAGTGGACATTCTTTTATAGAATAAACATAACCGGGTAGGAAGTGAGATAAATGCTCAGTTCGCAAATATAAACTGAATTTAAGTTCTGTCAGTGGTTGTTTCAAAGATAACTTAGATGATTCGCTTATATTTACTGGTTCAACGCCATTTCTAATCAAAATAGCTTTTACCAGGTCCGTAGCTAACTTCATACAGCCTCCATTCGTTATTGAGGCCTCCCTGATGCAGGTTGGCCATCAGGGAAAATATGTAAATCAATTAGCAATCAATCAGACCGTTGCCATGACATTGTCAATGTATCTGACAAGGGATGGGCGGTCGTCCTGTAAGGCAAAACGGCGAAGGTCATCAAGATTATACGCAGGAAGATAATCAGCGTAACCTCGAATACGAAGGTCCTCAACCACAACTTTTATATACTCAAATCGTCCAAGATTCCCTTTTAATGGGGGTTTTCCTGGACTAGACAGCATATCGTCTGCTTGCTCCCATGTGATTTCTTTAGCTTCACCACTATGTAGATCAAGATGGACATATATGAATGACTTATAATCTCCACGGCAACGAAGATAATATTTCGGATAGAAATATTTGTCACAACGCAACAAACACGTTCCTGAAGGACGAACTACGTACAACAGGTTTCTGTCATTTTCTAATATGCTATGTTTCAAAATCGTTATATCTATCTCATTATCATGCAGCAAATAGCATGACGATGGTTCATTGACGATGCGCGATTTTATAACAGCAGCAAATTTATTAAAAACTTCGTTAATTTGAAAATTCATTAAAATGCTCTCCGATGTAAAACGACGAGCATCACCATAACGGTAATACTCCCGTTATGGGTTTTAATAGTTTATGGAATAACCATGTCATACAACCGACCATAGCCAGTAGTACCGCACATTTATTTAACTGAGCAAGCATCTCAGCCGTGAAAAGACCTTAAAGGCAGGTAATTATCACGAAGGAAAGCGGTTATCTTATCAATACAATTTTAAAATATAATATTGATAAGATAACCCCCCCGCAAAAAGCGGGGGAGTTATCGTTGTTACAGCTGATTAAGACATTCAGGAGCCCAGTGAATCGGGAATCCATCCTGCCCTGTTAACTGGAGAACATCGTTCCAGTCGATACCCTTTTTCCCATCAGGAATATCTTGTGCTGGTTCGAAGACTTCAATTGTCAGCTTTGATGCGGGATATCGTTTAGCCAAAAACTCAACCATGCGGCTTTGAAGTCGCTGAGCAGCTTCAATACCGGCACGAGTGCCTTGTGAGTTAGCAATATCCTTATCCGCCCAGATATAAAAGTTTATAGATTTTACATCCGGCGGAGGCAGTAAAAAATCAGGAACAGTAACGTTTTCAAGGCACCATGCGGAGCTGGCTGCCCAGCATGGTGTTGAAGTCGCTTCTACAACAGAAAGCGCGTTCTCGATCCCTTCAGCCACTCCCAGTGTCCAGGTCGAACTACCTGAATCATAGTGAGGGTCAAACAACTGAATTGAGCCACCTGTCATATCGGCAGGAGGCTTCATCATCAGCTTTGGATTTTCTACAGGTGCCTTATCACCATTTTTGTCTACGTATGTTCTATGAATAGTCAGAGGCCGACCTCGGGTGTCACGATAGATCGCAATCATTCCCGGATAGATAATCGATTTCTGCTTATCTTTATCCCAATAGTAGATCCGGTTATTAAAGCCTAAATCCTTTGGTAAGTGACTCAGTAAGCGGGAGATCCCACGATTACGGAGGTACAAAGCAACAGGAGTATTAGGCTTGATTTCACCGGTATAGTGATACATCACATCAAGTTTTCGCATTCGCTTTGCCACTTCCTCTCGGTCAAGAGTTTCTGTGGCACGAACTGCTGATTTATAGCGTCGTTCATTTTCAATGTCGGCGTCAGTTAACGGAGCATGCAGATCCATCCCGAAAAAATCTGAGAGAATCTTTTTGCAAGTCTGCGTTTTACTTAATTCATAATATTTCGCCAGAACATCAATTCCGTCGCAAAACTCATTTACCGGAAAGTCATTATGGATCGCACATCCGGTATAAAGGTCTTTTTGTCGGAAACGAAACTTCGATTTCCCTGCGCCAGTAAACGGGCAAGGAACCTGGCTCGGGGCTTTTGCACAAGCGTCTTTGAAAGCAGGTATTCTTTCGAATATATACTTCCAGCCAGACACTTCAGCAATTCGAGCATGAACGAGTTTAATAAAGTGTTCAGATACTTCCTGTGGATTACGACGAAGAGCCGGGGATGCATAAGTCATGATGATCTCTCTTATCTGGCATTGTGAGTTTCTCAATGCCTTCTGCGGTGCAGAAGACAGGGAGAAACCCACAACGCAGAATTTAAGAAAGAGGGCCCGGGGGCCCTCAACATTTATGCTTCAGTCGTGAAGCCATTATTCTCAAGACACTGTATGTAGTTATCTACAAGTAACGCAGCCTGCTGGCTATTACCCTCCGCTATAGTGACTTCGCGGAAGATTCTTTCCTGAGGGCTATCATTGCTTATAACTTCACCAACACGTCCGAAAATACGGACTTTATGCATCGCACCGACTTTTTCATGTTCTACACGGTAAGTTTTTATCTGAGTCATATTTTGCTCCTTATTCCTTCATGGAGCAAAAAGACCCACCGGGGCCTTTTGCCCCGATTGGGTAGAGTTTATTAAGAAAGTATTTGATGAACTAGCTTACTGACTTCAATAGACAATAAAGAAGTATCATCAACTGTTACGAAAGTGTCCGTTTCAAAACCAATTATTTCATCAGTCTTAATACCAACACCAACGATTTCTATTCCATTACATTTAGCCTTTTCCATAACTTCGCCGATAGTAAATTCCGATTTATTCGGATAACCATCAGTTATAAGAAAAATTATTTTCCTATCGAATTGGCTGTCAAGTAACAGATCAACAGCTGCCATTAAAGCCGATCCCGTAGGGGTATAATAACCCTTACATCCAAGAGTGAATTTCGATAGAGATTCCTCAACGCTTTGATCAAACGTTTTGATAATCTCAAATTCACTTTCCTTGAAGGGAAAGACTATATTGGAGACATGCATTTTTGACAAACTTTCAGCGGCCATCGATAAAGCAAGATCTGACTTAATGGCATGAATATATCTTTCATCATTAGCCATTGACGCTGAAATATCACGAACTAATACGAGGCCAACATGCCCTCTATTTTTAGATTCGCTTTGAGCTCTGAAGACATCACGAACTCCCATTGGTGACAGAATTAATCGATTTCCATCGAAGGTAATTCCACGCTCATGAGTTTTGTTTCGGCCACGCATTTTAACCTGCTGTAAAACAGACAAGTCGCTACCGATTGAATGACTCAGAGACAAAGGGCACTGTTGCAAATAGTCGGTGGTGATAAACTTATCATCCCCTTTTGCTGATGGAGCTGCACATGAACCCATTCAAAGGCCGGCATTTTCAGCGTGACATCATTCTGTGGGCCGTACGCTGGTACTGCAAATACGGCATCAGTTACCGTGAGCTGCAGGAGATGCTGGCTGAACGCGGAGTGAATGTCGATCACTCCACGATTTACCGCTGGGTTCAGCGTTATGCGCCTGAAATGGAAAAACGGCTGCGCTGGTACTGGCGTAACCCTTCCGATCTTTGCCCGTGGCACATGGATGAAACCTACGTGAAGGTCAATGGCCGCTGGGCGTATCTGTACCGGGCCGTCGACAGCCGGGGCCGCACTGTCGATTTTTATCTCTCCTCCCGTCGTAACAGCAAAGCTGCATACCGGTTTCTGGGTAAAATCCTCAACAACGTGAAGAAGTGGCAGATCCCACGATTCATCAACACGGATAAAGCGCCCGCCTATGGTCGCGCGCTTGCTCTGCTCAAACGCGAAGGCCGGTGCCCGTCTGACGTTGAACACCGACAGATTAAGTACCGGAACAACGTGATTGAATGCGATCATGGCAAACTGAAACGGATAATCAACGCCACGCTGGGATTTAAATCCATGAAGACGGCTTACGCCACCATCAAAGGTATTGAGGTGATGCGTGCACTACGCAAAGGCCAGGCCTCAGCATTTTATTATGGTGATCCCCTGGGCGAAATGCGCCTGGTAAGCAGAGTTTTTGAAATGTAAGGCCTTTGAATAAGACAAAAGGCTGCCTCATCGCTAACTTTGCAACAGTGCCAGAAGACGCTGGGTAATCAGTGAACTCGTCCTTACAGCGTCATCATTTGCGTAAATGTGGCCGGTTAATGGGTAAAGGTTGCCATCGCATCCGGCACAAAAGTATGCAGCGAGATTATCCTTTCCTGCTGTTACTGCTACACAGTCAGCAGCGCACACCATTGAGGCAATTGGGTTTGCAAAAACTACTGCCTCGGGATTCAGGACGAGTGTAAGCAGATCACTTTCCCACATAGGGTCCACTTCGCTTATATAGGTCAGGCTGGCATCTATATAGGGTTCAGCAGTGCACTCGCCAATAATCAGTAATTTGAGCATTGTCATGATTGGGAACTCCCAAAGATGAACATCGTAAAATCCGGCTTCAGTTGCTGTCATTGGCTGATTAGTGTTGCTTTTACCAATATCAAACTGCGATTTTTGAAGCATCGTGCCTTCAAGAAAGGGGCTGCACCAGGGGCTCTTTACAACTTCTACAATCTTCACCGGCTGAAAGAAGCTCAATTGCCAACCTATTTCCGGTACGCCGTTCTGATCTGTGCAGTAGCAACCCGGACGTGAAGGTGCAGCGCCTTCTGGAGCAGCCCCTATGCCCATTATCCTCATGGGAAAAATGCAGCTCCAACAGATATTCTTAATCAAGCCCTGCCACACTCCAGCTGACTGACACATAGCCCCAGGGACTCCAGCATCTGCTGCCATAGCCATACCAGGTATAGAAAGCGAAAGCATAACTGCTACAATGAACTCTAAAAGTAACTTTTTGAATTTTTTCACCATCATGCTCACTTGGATGTAATAAATGTTGCAACACTTTCGATATAGTCGACGGCTTTGGTAAAATAACTTCTCATCTGGTCCGGATAATTTAGCGTCAGCCATGTTGCAAAGAGAGCGCCTATAATAAATCCGAGTTTCATATTATTTTTCCTCTGAAAGATTTGGGGCTCCGATTCCACGGACTTCTGCCTCGCTAAACAGGGTGATCCGGAATTTATCTTGGTCAGTAGTTATAAGCGCAGGTGTATTTTTAATCTGAAAGCGTGAGATAATCTGTTCGTTTACTTTAAACACCTTACCGTTAAATTTTTCACGTAAATCATTTAGGTGATCCCATCCATTATCTTTTTGGATACGGGTAAACATTGGCATTACTTTTCCACTACCCAGACGTTGTCGATACTGCTGCTCAGCCCATACCAGCTGGCCCGGATTGAGTGGATCGAAAATTATCATCGTCAGGTTTTGAGGAAATCTCGAAAGTGGATTAATCAACTCACCGGCGGAAGCTATTACACGGCCCTGCTTATCTTTTACGTCCTGAGTGACCCTCACTGTAGGGTCAATTAAAAATTCTTTGTGTTCCTGGGCAGGAGGGAGATCGACCATCCATTGATTTTTCCAGGTGTCCGCAACGGCCCTTTTTTTTGCACCTTCCCAGTCATATTTTTGTGCGCGTTCTTCCAGTTCTTTAATGATGCTCTTTTCTTCAACGGGATAAATCGTACCAGCAACAGGAAAAATGTCCTGATCGGGTTTTTTAGCAAGTTCTCGCTGAAAAAACTCAACGTTGAAGGACCCTACCATTTTTGCAAAACGAGCTTGCTCCCGAGAAATAATTGTCGGTACTTGAGTTACTTGATACTGACTGAAGCTATCAGGATCAATTGTAATCAAAGGAGATTCAAATTTTCCTTTGACAATCATTTGGTTTATTGCTGCCTGTGTCTCTGGTAGCCGAGTAGTTCCTTTCTTTAGACCATTGAAAACTACACGAGCTTTATGCTCTGAGGCCGTACGTAAAAGGTCTTCCAGTACATAATCCGGTAAGCTAAATGAAGCAAAGATCGTTATACCATTTTCAGTTGATAGTGCTTCTTCACGTGTGCTATCCATTTTTCTTTCGAAGTCAGCAGCTGTGATGCCCGAGGAACCAAACAATTTTTCGATATTTTTAGATTGTCCTCGCATGACTTCCGGCTTATTTTCCACAGCTTTCAGAGCCGCTTCATTAAGGCTGGCGTTTTCCTGAATTTCATCACGTCTTCTAATTATATCGTTGACAGCATCAGAGTTATTACTTTGGGCCCTTATAGCCTGGGTATGGTCTATAACTGCTTGAACACTATCCGCATTCATACCGGGCACGTAACCACGGTTTGTTTGCCTGCTCAGGTCCTGGTTTTTTTTGAGTGCTTCAGCTTGCGCAATGTACTTCTGCACATCTGGTGAATTTAGCGTAGCATCAAGGCTAAGAGCCCCATCTGGCTGCTGTGCACCTTTAGCCTGAGCGCCAAGCCCTTTTGCTTGCTGAGCGATTAGGTCAGCATCATGTTGATACTCAGTGCTTGCATTTGTATTACTTAAAACTGCACATAACGCAAGTCCAGGAAGTATTGGTAAATATTTTTTATTTACATTAAAAGATCGCATATGTTTTCCCAATTACTGAATTCAGCTTTACTGTTCCCCAAAAACGGGAATCCCATGAGTGATCGGTTTGCCCAATTAGGAAAACTTCGCCTTCAGGAATTATCAATTCTTTTTCAATCAAAATGGACGGAATACTGTATTTCTTTGAAATACGACGTGCATTAGCTTCAAAAAATTTGTCCCCGTTATAAACCCCATCCATTGTTACTTTGAGTTTGTCACCGCCCACACCGGCAACAATTTTTATGACTCGTTCATTTTCTGGGATAAAACGAACCGATTTCGGCATGTTGAAAGCTATGAGTTCACCAGTTTTAATAGTTTTATCCGAATGATCAATCATATAAAAATCAGCAGGCAGGCACCCATTCAATAAACCGTATCCAAATGTATAACGGGTGAAAAAGACACACATAACGAGAATCAGCAATAAAATATTAATGGGGACATACCAATCCAGTATAAGCAGCCCTCTCTTTTTAGGTATGTAGTCGCTCATATTTTTCTCACTAGCACTGAAGAATATTTTTACTAAGTAGATACACCTCTATCCAAGTAACTATTATCCATGTTTTTCAACGCTCGGAAGTCTGCAAACTAACCTAATATTAACCTATAAGGATGTTAATTTCTCAGCATGTAGACGCAGCCTTGTTAGCGGCCATGAAAGATACCTTTGTAGCAAAGTTACTTTCCGGTATTAATTTTTCAAAGGTCCAATTGTTGGGCATAAAAAAGCCGGGACAAAATGTCCCGGCTTTATATTTAAAAATTTATTACTCACTGCTTGGTATTGATACAGTGTTTTCAGACTTACTTGCCTCTTCAGCCGGTCCGAAAACTGTCACGTGCTGCGTTGCAAAGTCTCCACTATCATCATAAGCAATTACTTTTATGTCCTGCTTACCACGGTTAAGGTTTTTAGAAAGTGTAGCCGTACTACCGAAAACGTTCCTTAATTCGCCGTTGATGAACCATTCATATCTAACCATTTTTCCATCAGTATCATCACATTTATTGGTAAAGCTCCAGCTTAGGTTGGTTTCCGTGTAGCTCAATGTACAATTAGGCACTGCGTTTTTAACGACATCAAACTCAACAGATGCTGAACCTCTCTGTCCAAGTTTACTAACAACATCAATTGTGATCTCGTATTTCTTTTCTTTTAAACCCGAAATCAGTTGAGCCCAATAATTTTTGCCGCTGGGTATTACCTCACCGTTCACCTTGTATGTGACCGTATCTATCGAGTCCGCCGAATGAGATAGCTTGATGTTTGACCTTAAGGTTACATCGAGTGGAGCTCTCATATATTTGTTAGAGAACTTGGGTGTCATCTCAACGTTCATTGGCGTTTGTTCATCGACAACAAAGGTATTTTCGATACGCTGTTCATTGTTGCGGTTATCTTTGAAAACAACCATCAATGTATATTTGCCAGGATTTTCAATTGTAAATTCTTTGGTGTCACCTTCATCTTTAGTGATTACCAGATTCTCTTTGTCGTAAATCCATTCTCGGGAATAAGTAACACCAGGATAGTCTCCATCCTTAATACCGCTCAACGCAACGCGTAGGGTGGTCGGTGCCATGTCGTATTTAAGTTTGGAGCTTATTTTCATTTCGGGGAATTTATAAACCCACGATTTGACAGAAACTCTACGGGTAGAAACCGTATTCTCCTTATTGTCCGCTAACCATGCACTGTATTCAAAAGCAGCATATCCCTGTTTATCCAACATTTGCTCAGTAAGGGTAACAGACAGTGTAGAGCCTTTAAATGTCTGGCCATCCGGTGTTTTCCATTCTTCAACTACGTTATTACCATTCTGGTACTTACTGTTAGGGTTCGTGAACTTACCTTCCAAAGTAACTTTTTGACCAACCTCTACCTTAGAAACCCCCGTTACCGAGACAGAAAGGCGCTTGGGTTTTGCGGCTGCCAACCGAGCAGACGTTTCCTTCCATGAAGACTCCTCTGCCAGTTCATCGGAATCAAGGTAACGCATCCGGGCATAAATCGTAGACGGTAGGGTATCAGCTGAAGCCACAGTGTAAGTTGTATCTCCCTGCACCCAGTTGACTTTATCCTCTGACCAGAGAACCTCAGCGGTGCCTGCTGGTATAGGCTCATCGTTATCAAGCAGGGTTACAGGTACATCTGAGCCCTGAAGAATGTCTGTCACATCTATACTGAGCTTAGGCTGCTTGTAGGTAACTACCGTTAAGGCATCTGTGTAGGAAACCTTAGATGTGAATTTATTGGTCATTTTTGCCCTATAAAGCCACTTTCCTACTTCTGTCTTTTTGATACTTACACTTCTCTTTCCGGTCATGTCGGAAAGCATATTCCAGGTTTGACCATTATCAGAGGACTGCTGCCATTCGGTGGGGGCAAGTGCGTCAGAGTTAGCAGTACTGGCAGATTTGAAGCTTACCAGAGTACTAAGTGGGATCCTTCCGATAATAAGGCTTTTCGACAGGTTACCCTCCAGTTCCTCACCTTTATAGATTCGAATGCCTACAGCACTGGTCTCACGTTTCATTTCAAAATCAGAGAATGGCGATCTGACCTTAGCCACACCAACCAGACGCATATTACCCAGATCCATATTTTCAATTTTAATCTTGGTTTCGACAATGCCCGCATCATTGACCGGCAATGCTTCAGTCAGCGCAGTTCTTTCGTATGTAGTTTTATAACGGCCTGTTTCTGGATCTTTGCCGTATACACTTTTTTGCGAGTATATCGTGACGTCCCATTCTCCCATTGTTTTACGGTCAAATGCACTTTTACGTGTGGAGTTGTTATAACGCCCCACTGTTACCTTTAAGGGCACTTCAAGAGATGTGGCTGTTTTTCTGTCATCCACTTCCATCGATGCTCGAATATTGAAATCAGGCACCGTATATACGTTGAGTGTGTCTGTAGTTCTTAATTCTGGATCCTTTGAGTATTCTACAGCTATGTCAAAGACGTTCTTTGTCCACAATGGTGCAGCAGCAACCTTAACCCTTTGTACAAAGGTCGTTGCATCGTTGTTTGAGGAACGATTTTTAAATGACGTTTTGACAGCCTCAGAGCCGTTTTGAGAGACGATCATCGTAACGTCAGCTGGTACCACCTTCGCTAATATTCGAGCGGCCTCCCCCCCGGTCGTATAAGCCAGAGCAGTGTTCGGATTGATGCCAGCTATGACTTTATTCTTTTTGTAAGAGATGATCGGGTTGTATGGTAATTGTGTGGTCAGAGTACGGCGATTCCTTGCGGATACCGCTTTAGAGCCCTTCCCGTTAATCATATAGACTTGATAGTCGAGCAGATTCTCACCTGTTTTATTAAAGAATCCAGTTAGACCCGGGGTACGTCCTTTAAAATAGAACTCCAACCCATCAGGGACATTGTTCCACTGAGGGTAGCATGCTGTAACATCTGATTTTTCCCCATACCAGGCGAGGTAAGCATTCGCATTTTCCTCTGTGGTAAACAGAGTGCATTTATCACCAGCTGTTTGACTAAGCAGGTCCGTATACTGACGTACACGCGAGTAAAGAGTTACGTTTTTTTCCAGATTCTTGAGAGTGAATCCAGTAGGTTGATAAGTGAAAACGGTACTGAAATTAACGTTTTTTCCATAAAGGTTTTCAGCCACCACAGTAATCTCGTGATCCGAATTAACTGCTAAATCGTCTCCAACCGGCAGGTAGTAAATACCTCTATAATTTGTAGGTGTTAACGAAACTACTTTGTTGTCTATTGTTACTGATTTTATGTCAGCAACCCCAGCCTGCCCCTGGAAAGCTGCAACGATAATCTCGTTCAGGAAGTATACGGGTGCTCGTTTAGTTAATACCTGCCCATCTTTGAGAACCATAAGCGTTGGGTTATCAGACAGCATCAGTTTGCTTTCAGGCTCAGTGTACGTAGAAGAGTTTTTGCTCGTATTTTCTACTGTAAAAGTCGCTGCGTAGGACCCGTTTATAAGATCCGTTAAGTCGAAGATATAGAGGTACTCATCACCGACTTTTTGAGGTCCACTTACCGGCTGTAAAGTTCTACGTAAAGGGGTTGCCCAGGACTGTTTGAAATCAATCTCAGTGCCATCATCTAAAGTCACTTTAGTCGTCGGTTTAAACACGCCATCCGGAGTCATAGTGAGCGACATAGCTGTTGGGAGCCACCATTCACCTTCTGTTTCTTGCTGGGGTACCTTAACGGCCACAGCAACGGTTTTGGCTCCGGTATAGATGTCCTGGCCACCTACTTTGATTGTTTTAGCCTCATCGGTAAAATTCCAAAGTGTATGGTCTACTACAGGAGGCCGATAATCCCAGTTAACAACAAGCTTTTTGGATTCAGGAGGTGCGAAATAATTATTCTTAGAGTTTGCTGTAATTGTGATATCACGTGAACCCAAGTTCATCTGTATCACTGGCCTTAATGCTTCCAACTTCAATGGTACAGGAAGTTCCGCCAATAGGAACTTCACAGGCGGAGCCTGAACCTATTGAGATGTATTGAATATAATTGCGGGGCTCAACAGAAACAGCGATATCTTTGATCGCTTCATCCTTTAAATACGATTTGAAAGAAAAGCCGTCATAGACTAATCCGTTCAGGGATGATTTAAGACCGGTGATAGTAGGTTTTACCGGTGCCACACTTTTGATTGAATATTCACCTTTTACTATTTCAACTTTTTTCCGTTCAGAACCAGAGAAGTAAGAAATCTTGTAAGGTTTTTAAATCACCGGTGGTGTTGGAACGCCTGAAAGAGTGAAACCGTTAGAAGTAAATCCCAAGGTATTGGGTAACCACTCAAAAAAACAAACGAGGTTATCAACAGAGGAAGTCGCTCGATCATCAACCGTTACATTACAGGCTGTGCCTGCACCTGAGGCAGTGATAGTGTTAGAATTAACGTATGCAACAAAGTCGCCCGGCCCGGGTCAAAGGATACGGCTGGCAAATCAGCCTGTAGCTTTCCTGAAATCATAATCGCTTCGGCATAGACCGCTTTAATCGGAGCAATTAAAGAAAACAACAGGGCTAAACCTAAACCTGATTTTCTCATGACGAATACCTGTTTTTCTGAGCAAAATTAAACTCACTTTACGATGAAAAACAGAAATATCCGTTCGTATAACATTTAAAAAAACCTGTATTTTTCCATGTATTCCGTATGTTAATACGCTATTTTGAATTTGGCTTCAGATAAGCGAAGCGCGGTAATTATAGACTCGGAGCTTACCCAAGGCGTTTTTTGAGCAAGATATCCAAGTATGTAGAGGCCAATTTTAACGCAGTCCATTTGTGAGACGGGGACCATGTGCATGAAGGGTTTTAAGCCGTCTTTATCGACTGGAACTATCCCTGCTGATAACAACAAACCGCCCCTCTCGTTTGGGGTAACGCTTATATTTTTGTATACGACGTGGCCATGATGTGAGGTTTTCCTCTTATCAATTTTTAAAGTATGCATGATTCTAAGAAATACAGATGCCATCTGCATAACTTCATTCGTCGACAATTTTAGAAGTACAGAACGGTTTGAGCCCCAGTCATAATCTTTTTTGGCGTTCCTCGGAGCGACGTGCAATGTAAGATAATAATTATCAATCTCATTTGAAAAGGTGAAGGTTTTGATGAGCTAACATCTTCATTGTTCATCTCAATGACAAGTGCTGCATCCTGACCAAAAGCTTTTACATTATGGTTTTTAAGAGAGAAGTCTGAAGTTGCCATATAAAAAGTCACTTTTGATAAAACCACATACCACCTAATGATTCATCATCGGCAAGATGCTTGAAATTTGAGAGTGTATATCCTGTTTTGGTTTCAGAAATCACCATGCTGTAAGATGCCGTATGTACAAGGCGAGAATTGTTTAGATCAAGATCATCACAAAAACCAGGGCTTTTGACGGGGTCAGCCTTTTCAACAAAAGTTACTTTTGAAGCGATGCCGTTGATCACGATTTTCTCGTTATCAGCAATTTTAATGTTTAAAGAAGGCGAGCTTTTATCACATGGCAGGAAGAGTGATGTCTTTTTAAATGTGTTTCCAGTGAAGTCCAAAAGGTCAGGTTTAACCGGAACATTGTTTAGGATTTTATAAACTCCAGCAAATGCACATATCACAACAAAACCAGATAAAACATATCTAATCTTAGACTTCATCCCCCAGTTCCTCTCCTAAAAGTTTTAACGCACTTACGCACATAAGCCTCAACTGATACAGTAAGTTATCAGCGGTTATTCCACCAACGAAGGTAACTGTACGTCGTATTGATGCTCCGCCAGGCTCGCACTGGATATGGCCGATACCAGAATCACGGAGGAAGTCATTTTCTGCACTTACAAGGTCTGACTCTACAGGTGGAATGATAACTTCAATGAGTATTGTATCAACTGGGGCCCACTCCCAATCGAACTTAAGAGAGGAAATTGGGGATATAGAAACAAGAAGCTCATCAATATTAAAAATTACGGGTTTTATTCCCATAACCTCAGACTGAATGAAGTGGCTTTCTACCATAACTACCGGAAACTCTGAAATAGTCAGAACTCCGATTAACTGGTCTCGGCGTAAACCATGTATTAGTGAGTTGCGAGATAGCATTCGATCAGCCTTTATTATAATAATCAAACATTTGGGACAAGAACAAAAGGGATTACAGAAACGAAGATTCTACATGAACATCGTTGTCAGTGACCTTAGGTCCATCGGGTATAAGGGTATCAAAAAATCCTTACATAACCATTAAAGCACAGAGACTTTATAAGTAAAATAATAATTAAGTACCAGATTTATTAAGATAATTCTTAGGTTTTTACAAATTTAGGAAAAATCCGCACTTCCTGTAACAGCACCCAAATTAACCTAAAATACCGTTTCATTAACAGTAATTTTACATACCCAGGTGAAGCCTGAAATTATTATAACAAAAAAAAGGCCAGCAAGTATGCTGGCTTTCCTGGTAAGACAAGTTGGAACTCAGAAGTCGATTGTACTGTCTCTCACCTATCTTGCCAAAGTTGCCAGTCGCTTGTTTGCCTTAGCTTTAGATTTTATGCTTATGGAGGCGGTTTGATTTTCATCCGATACTTTTTCTAGCACTGGCACCACAGCGGAAATGGACTTTTCTTTTGAAATTTTGGATGCATCTGAAGAAAGTGGGCTTTCAGATGGTATAGAGGTATCGCTTCCCTCATTTTCAATCTTCACACCAAAGCAGGCATGTTCCTTTTGTACAAGGAAGGTTTCTTTTACAGAAACAGAATCCTGCTTTGAATTATCTAATTGTAGAGGTGTTAAATACTCCTTAAACTTTTGATCTAAGACATTCTCTAGCAATACATTAATAGGAGGCTTAGGTTCAGTATCTATAGTATTTCCATCATTCAGAAACCTATTAAGATCTGCAAGTGTTAATCTTTCGTTTAAACCATTTATAAAATTTGCCAAGTCAGGAAATAAATTATTCAATACCAACCCGGTACTAATAGCCGACCTAATTAAATCCAGTTGGTCACCCCTATGAGAAAGTTCTGTTTTTTTCAAGAAACTATAAACATAGGGTGCTTTTCTTTCGGATATCCAGAAAGACCGGATCTGAATCCGGTCGTTATCTGCCTTATTTGAGATAGGGTTTTTAGCCATGTTCTAGCTCATTATTCTGAATAAATAGTATCAGCAATTGCCAAAGATAATGCGAACTGCGGATTGTCTACCATGATAACTTTAGCCGTTTCAAAATGTTTACGAATAGCTGTTTCGATGAGATATGAACCTCCCCCAACAAGGAAAACATTATGAGGCCTCTCTTCGACTTGTGTAACCGCTCTGATTACTTTACTTTGCAACTTCTGTACCGCAGAGTTTACCGCATCAAAAACACCGTCACGCTTGTCCTCTGCAACCTTCAAAGCTGATTTATCATGACGATTATCAACAAGATGATGAATGTAAGCATTACTCGTATTCAGTTTCTCAGATTCAAGATACCTGCTGATCTCATCGTAAACAATAGAACAACCAATACGGTCAAAACCTTTTACTTTCGAAATCTGTTCTAATTGCCCAGTAATACTTGCAACATCAAGAGTAGTACCACCAAGATCAATTACCAAACTTGATTCAAATGAAGCAATATCCTCAATTTCATCTGCCCGGGTCACAGCTGGTAAAGATTCAGGGAAAACAGTCACAGACAAAACGTTGAAAGAATAGCGTTTACCGTCAAGATAACGCTCAACTGGTTTCATCAGGTTATCTTTTTTTCTCTGAATATTTTCAATATTCGTTTCCCCTAAAGCAGTATAGAACTGGCTAAGAGGTAAAGTAACAAAGAGGTGAACATCCTGAGGAACTAAACCAGAAGCATGAAGTGCATGGTGAACATTTAACCGGCTAATTTCATCGTATTGGTGAGATACATCAGTCGATTCCAGTGAGTTACTAGATTCGCTGTGATGCGAAAACCTTTCCAGCCCATCAATAAGATAGTTAAAAGGATTGAGACCCTCATGGCGAACACGGAAATCTGGAACAAAACTATTTTGTGTGAGCAAGGGAACTAATTCGTTTCTTTCATTAAGACAAACCAGTTTTGCAGCTTTACTTCCATCATCGACAACGATTTTTAAAGCTTCAGTGATATCCTGCAATGATTGTGAAACAGGACTTTCAGATTTTAATAGTTCAGCCATAAAAACTCTCTTTTATTAATAGGACCATATTAGATATTAACTTTATACATTAATGGTGACCTATTATCAACATCAACACTATTAAAAAAATACGTAACTCTATGTTATTTCAGCATCCTTCCATTTTAAATACATTACCGTTAAATATCCTGTATTCATGAAGTAAACATGTTTATAAAGGAGCCAATTATAATCAGAAAGTTACTTTGCATCCTAAGTATGAACTGTTTGAGAGCCAGGACTGGAGCCTTTACCAGTAAGTAACAAAGGTCCTTAGGCTTAGAATCCAAAATGACGCCTTTATGTAAAAAAATCATAGCTCGAAATACCGTATCATCGATGTAAACATACGTAGAGGAATTTATGGCAGCTGAGCACGTCCAAACTATAGACCTTACAAACTTCTCGGGAAGGATTTTCTTTCTGGCAGATCCTCATGGACATTACTCTGCGCTGTGCAACTTGATTCAATCAGTTACAAAGCCAGAAGAAGAGATAGTAATTTTCTCTACTGGAAATTTGTTTGACTATGGGCCGGAACCCATAGAGTTGATGAAGGCGATAAACAGTGGCTTTTTCGATGGACGTTTTGTGAGGCATTTCTCAGCTGCCGGAGCCGGAGAAGAAATGTTAAAAAAATTGTTACCATTAAACAAAGACCGGAGAACATTTTACCCCAGCACATACCTCAATGAGAGATGGTGTGTAATGGGCGGAAAGTGGCATAAAGCTGTAAATCGTTACTATTTAGAGGAAGAGGTAAAAAAACTTCTTAATACCCAGCTTGGTACGATGATGCAGATTTTACTCAAAGGCGATATAAAAATTGGGGTTTGCCCTTCTGATTACGCCCCTATCCGCACATCATTCACTGATACTTATAATGCGCTTCAAGCATTCAACTATGCCAATGTGAATATTTTTCAGAGCCAGTTTCTATTCGGTATGGACCATGCCGTAATACCAATGATGATAAATGACGTCAACCTTATGGTCCTAGGTAGGAATCCTGTAAACAGCATTCGAAAAGCCCATGGTCGTACTCAAAACAATCTTCCAGTACTGATCGGTAATTGTTTACATATAAATACTGGATCACTCTATATGTCAAAATTAGAAGACCAGGTAATAGTTGCTCCGGGTATACCGCCAACTGACTCACCAGCACTTACATTAGTAGAAATAATCATGAAGAACAATCCAGTTTTATTGTGTCATCAGCTAATACAAACAACAAACAAGTTTTATTCACTTAAAACCTATCCGTTAGAACTCGATTCGATTGAAAACAACATTGAGGTAACAAGATGAAGATAAAATGGAAGATTATCTCAATTTCAACATTACTTTTGCATCTTCACGCAGCAGCTGCACCACATCAAGAGAAAGAGCAAAGAAAAGATGCTTTTTCTTCTGCCGCTCAGAAAAGTGATTCACTTATATCTGCTAAAGCGGAGCTTATAAACGGAAGGTGGTTTATAAATGGTAAATATAGGCCTGTTCTAAAGACCAGCATGACCAAAACCAATTTCTTAGAAATCATGAATGTTTCAAATAAAGAATCACTTTTTATGGTGATACCGAAACTTGAGTATAATATCATTGCCAAAAATAAAATCTTACTAAATGAAAAAATTGCATTAAGCGAAGGCACATCCGGAAAAAGCATTATTTGGGTCGAGCCTAAATCAAGTATAACTATATCGTTTATAAATGACCTTGCTAAT
The DNA here is from genome assembly GCF_004010755.1 of Salmonella sp. SSDFZ69. NCBI lineage: Bacteria > Pseudomonadati > Pseudomonadota > Gammaproteobacteria > Enterobacterales > Enterobacteriaceae > Salmonella > Salmonella sp. SSDFZ69. The sequence goes on from NZ_CP034832.1 coordinate 178,944, forward strand.
ACGCCCCTTCAGGCTATCGTTTCGATCACAAGAAACAACAAAGATGTAATTGCCATCTTTGGACCGGATCAGGGTAAAGGGTTTACTCTTCCCGGAAAGACATCTAATGATCAAGTGTCCGTTCCTGACGATTCTGATCTAAATATAAAAAAACTTAACATACCTCAAAGTGTTGGTAATTCAGTAACCATCAATCCTAAAGAGAAGAATTACCTCTTAGTTGGACAAGTAAAATATAAAATCTTATCTCTTCCGAAATATCAACATTTAGAATTTTCTGAACCGGTTTATATTGAGAAAAGAAAAGATATCCTCGGTGGTTATCGTTATTGGACGAAAGAAACAATTCTCTACCCCGGTGAATCATTATCTTTTATAACCAGCGCCAAAAACAATCTAAGGAAGCGGGATGATTAAAGTTATCACACTTTTATTGTTTGCATTACTGACTGGTTGTCAGTCAGTAGAAAGTAAAATCGAAGAACTCCCGACAGTTGGTTTTGACCCTATTCTATACAATAAAAGTGAGGCCTTTACTGACGGAAAAGTTACTTTACGTGTCGAAAGTTCAGGAACTGATGTTTGGCTTGTCGCCAAGAATGGAACCAGAAGTTTTATTGAGCTTTCAGGCCTAACGCTAGGTGGTAGTCGTTGTGCTTACAATGCCCGTAGTAAGCAACTTTTGCCCCCAGGCAGCGTAAGCACATTCGTAGTTCCTACGGTTGGAATGCTTGGACTTTGCTTCAACAATGAAGATCAACTTATGTTTATTAACCGTGCTTTTAGCAGAATCTCTCCCAAAGCAAAAGGAAAAGATTCTCTTTCTCTTTTATTTTCTGTTAGTTACGATTTTCCCGGAAAAGCGGACCTAATTAATAACCACGATTTTCAAGAGTTATATCTTTTATTTTTGAATGAGGATAATCTATGAAAAAAACATTAATTGTTATTTTATTATGTTTTTGTCACTCAGTTTTAGCATATCCATACCGTATCTATACTGTCCCGGAAGGGGCATTAGTAAAAAACATACTAACTAATGAATATCTAGGAAAAACCCCTGTGGTTGTGGACGTGAGCAATACCGAAGCTGGTTCTACTTTTGGGATTTCTTTATTTAGACATGAAAATGTTGCTATAAAGATTTTTACAGTAATGCCTTCAGCAGAAAATAATTTTGCTGTTTCTGGACCTGACGTTGCAACTATGTCATTGCCGGGCAAAGCACCTTTAAACGTAGTAAATGATGGGAATGGCGCTTCTGTTCATATAGAACTAAGACCTTATATGTCTGAACCTGCGCACACCCCATATTAATATAACAAGAAATTAAAAATATAAATCATATGAACTGCATCATAAAGATGCAGTTCAATATTTATTCTGATACTTTTAATTTTTCTTTTATGAACTCCTCTAGCTCCTTAATAAAACCCGCACTTATCCTATTGAATTCAATGCGAATTTTTCTTCCAGTATTGTTTTTACTGATTCTTGCATACTTATCTTTGTTATCAAAAGTAATAAGATCACTTGTTTCCCATTTTGTGGAATAAGATTTTTCACAAACACTTTCCACAGATTGTGTGATTTTCTCCATTACAACTTTTTGGGCAACTTGGAGATCTCCAATGTCTAAATCTTTTGTTTCCTCTTTAACATTATCTATTACTTCATCTAAAGGAAATAGATTTTTTTGCACATATTTCTGTAAACGAGACAAGCGACTATAATAGGAGTTCGGTATTCCTTCATAATCCGGGAATAAAGAGATCAATGTTTCGTCAATACGTGCCGCCTGGATTCTTTTGGCTACCGATACATGACTAATCCCAAGATATGCTGCGAGTTCTTCATTAGTAGAAAATCCCTTTTCTTCCATTTTCTTGATAAATTGAAACCCAACTTCTCTATATGAAAATTTTCGAGATGTTTGTGCTGCGGATATAATTGAATTTATATCATCTTCGGTTAGTTCATCCGGTAGTACCCACAGGGGGAGATCCTTTTCTGCCTTTATACAGCAGAAACGTCTGCGACTTCCTTCTATTAATAAATAAACCCCATCTCTTTTTACAGCGATCCCTTCGGTATCGACCCCTCTTTCTTCAATCTGCTTAAGAATATCTCTAACAGAATAATCTGTAAGGGCTTCTTGATTTCGTGGGTTTGCTGGATGGACTAAGGTCTCCTTCTCCACTCTCTGGGCTGGAACAATCACATGTTCCGCTTCAAGTCTTCGGCCCTTATGAAGAGTGAATAACTTTTTTATGCGAGGTGCTGTTTTCAAACCCGCAAGACCTGAACGGTGACCGACTTCTGTCCGCTTTGGTGCGTTTAAATATCGAGATTTATCATTCCCGATATGTTGCTCATCGCTCATGCGTTAACTCCTTGCTTAGCTGAAAAACTTTTTATTTCATTTATAAATTGTTGATATACCTGTAATACAGATTCTTCTGCGACATCAAGTTGCTTTGCGGAACAAAGTTCCTCTGATTTTTTGATATCAAGCACTGTACGCCCTTTGGAAGCAGCTGCCTTAAATGCTTCAGAATTTTTTATGTTAGCGGACATCAAAAGGTCCTGAACAGTTCTGATTAATTTATCCAAAACTATTCTTTCATATGGACTTTTGTCATCAACATTGACAGCAAGAACTTTGAACCATTTTAAATTATCGCCCTTACTTGGTGATTGTTTAAACCTTTCACTTATTGTAAGCATGAAGTCTGTAGTAGAGGCGTAATCATATTCACGTGGTGACACTGCGACAAGAATCCCATCGGCCGCTTCGTCAGCAGCCCAGATCAAAGGTGAATCTTCAGGTGGAGTGTCTATAATAATCAAATCATAGTTCTGCTTCAGTACCGGTAAGATAACTTCCTTGAAACGTAGTAACAAAGACGTTCGTTCTTCTCTAGAACATTGCCAGTATTTATCTTTAAAACGAGCATCTGTCGGAAATGCCGTTATCACGTCCAAGTTTGGCAGATGCGTTGAAAAAGGCATATTAGTGATGATTTCTTCTTCAGAGAATCCTGAATCTAAATATTTTTTATACTCAGAATTTTCTTCATAAATTCCAAGGATTGCATCAATTGCTGTAAGGAAGACATCATCTTCTGAGACACTTTGAATCATGCTGCTTCCAATCGAACCTTGTGGGTCCCATTCGATCATTAATACACGTGCATTCAGTTGTAGATCTAAAGCAGCTGCTACTGCTAAAGCTACAGATGTAGTGCTTTTCCCTGTACCGCCTTTATGATTCTGAGTAACAATAGCTCTGCTAAAGTAATGATCGCGGTACTTGGGATAACCCAGGGCATCCATTATTTTTTGAACATCCCAGCGGGTGTAAAGATGATTTTTGTTTTGATAAATAGGTGCACCAACAACTTCTTTTTCTTCTAAGTCCGAAAGTATTTTATTGAACGTTACTCGTGACTTCCCAAAAAAATCAGAGAGATTTTTTTTATTTAAACAGTGGTTGTAGATCAGTCTATCAACACCATCAACACTATCATCAGAAACAGATACTCTTGATGAAGCCATCAGAGATTCCTTAAGAGAAATCTGCTCGCTTTTCATGCGCTGACCAACGAGGGCGATCTTTTCAAGTAAATTCATGGTTATGACCTTTTTGCACTGAAAACCGACTTTTACGCATATATGTAAACTTTACGCATAATGCGTCCATTTCATTGTTATACGTACAATTCTATCCTTTGTTTCAATCCTAAGCTAATGTTTGTTTACTTTTTTATGATTTTTTGTGAGCTTAACTTGCAGATGAGAGCTCAGACTCTCTAGTCCATACCTAATGCTCATTCTTTTTAAACCACGATTCTTGTCGACTTCTCTACGCTTTGACGTTATGAGCTCCATTAATGAATCTTCACGCCTACCCTATTTCTTGCTTAGACCCTAAAATCTATCTCACCGGTGTGCTGATTTACGTTTCCTAACTGTGAATCGTTGTCGTCAGTCCAGTCTAAAGATATGAGGTGTTAATCTCTTGAGTAGGCCCACTACGAATTATGGGAGCAGAGTTAGCAACCTAGCCCAGAACTGAAACCCAACTTCAGGAGGCAACCCCAGTGTGGCGATTAAGGGGGTTAAATCTGCCAGCGGCTGACAGTGTCCTAGCTGCTGCTCAGTCACACCACGCCCTGATTAAATCTCCTGCCCGGTATTGTAAGGACCGAAAAAAGCCCGTGCATTTGTGTCGGCAGACCGGCATGAAGGAATATGACGTTAATCTGTATCAGCAGGCACTTTTCGCATGATGGGAGCAAGTGATAGCAACCCCGCCCAGAACGGAAGGCCAGCATCAGGACAAAACCCAAGTTTGGCGATTAAGGGGGTTAAATTTGCAAGCGGATGACAGTGCCCCAGCTGCTGCTCAGTCACACCACGCCCTGAGTAAATCTCTCGCCAGGTCTTGTTATGACCGAAAATAGCCCAAGCACTGGTGTCGGCAGACCGGCATACAGGAATATGACGTTAATCTGTATCAGCAGATACATTTCGCATTATGGGAGCAAGAGATAGCAACCCAGCCCAGAACTGAAGGCCAGCATGAGGACAGAACACCAGTTTGGCGATTAAGGGAGTTAAATATGCAAGCTGCTGATAGTGCCCCAGCTCCTGCTCAGTAACACCACGCCCTGATAAAATCTCCTGCCCGGTAATGTAATGACCGAAAAAAGGCCGTGCACTGGTGTCGGCAGACCGGCACGCAGGAAAATGACGTTAATCTGTATTAACAGACACATTTCGCATTAGGGGAGCAAGTGATAGCCACCCAGCCCAGAACTGAAGGCCAGCATCAGGACAGTACCCCAGTTTGGCGATTAAGGGGGTTAAATCCGCCAGTGGCTGTAAGTGCCCGAGCGGTGTATAAGAAATATTTCCCGAAGGACAATCTTTCGCTCGTACGATGAATAAAGTGTTCAACCCGGGAGCGGGGATCACTTAACCTGCTTAGCCTAAATCTTACGTCATTCTCTAAACGGAGTTTAAGCTTAATGGTCCTTAGAAAGTTAAAAGGACTACCCATAATGACGTCTTGAGATGGCGAATAAAGGGTTTTAATCTGCCAGCGGCTGACAGTGCCCCAGCTTCTGCTCAGTCACACCACGCCTGATTAAATCTCCCGCCAGGTCTTATTATGACCGAAAATAGTCCCCGTGCACTAGAGTCGTAAGACCGGCATACAGGAATGAAGCTTAAATCTTTATCAGGTTGCAAGGTTCGCATCATGGGAGCAAGGGCCTTGAACTGTAGGTTAACATCAGAAAATCCCAGATTGGCGATTAAGGGGGTTAAATCTGACAGCGACTGAAAGTGCCTTCAGATGCTGCTCAGGTATATTACAACCTGAAAAAATCAAGCGTCTGTTCATGCGAATATCGAAAAAAGCTATGCACCAGTTTCGGCAGACCGGCATGGAGTAATGAGACGTTAATCTGTATCAGCTGGCGCATTTCGTATCATGGGAGCAAGTGTTAGCAACCCTGCCCAGGACGGAAGGACACTATCAGGACTGATCCCAGTTTGGAGATTAAGGGGGTTAAATCTGCCAGTGGCTGACAGAGCCTTCTGATGCTGCTCAGACATACTATGCAACGATAAAATCACCCGTCCGTCCTTGTGATTATCGGAAAAAGCCATGCACCGGAGTCGGCAGATCGGTATGCAGTAATGTGACTTTAATCTGTATCAGCAGGCGCAATGGGAGCAAGTGTTAGCAACCGAGCCCAGGACGGAAGGACACTATCAGGACTGAACCCCAGTGTGGCGATTAAGGGGGTTAAATCTGCAAGCGGATAACAGTGCCCCAGCTGCTGCTCAGTCACACCACGCCCTGATTAAATCTCTCGCCAGGTCTTGTTAGGACCGAAAATAGCCCGAGCACTGGTGTCGGCAGACCGGCATACAGGAATACGACGTTAATTTGTATCAGCAGGTACATTTCGCATTATGGGAGCAAGTGATAGCAACCCAGCTCAGAACTGAAGGCCTGCATGAGGACAGAACACCAGTTTGGCGATTAAGGGGGTTAAATCTGACAGCGGCTGACAGTGCCTTCAGATGCTGCTCAGGCATACTACTCTCCCTGATATAATCTCCCATATGTTCTTGAGATCGTCGGAAATCGCCCATGCACCGGTGTCGGCAGACCGGTATGCAGTAATGTGATTTTAATCTGTATCAGCAGGCACATTTCGTATCATGGGAGTAAGTGTTAGCAAACCGAACCCCGCCCAGCACGGAAGGTCAATATCAGACCAGAATCCCAGTTTGGCGATTAAGGGGGTTAAATCTGCAAGCTGCTGACAGTGCCCCAGCTTCTGCTCAGTCACACCACGCCCTGATAAAATCTCCTGCCCGGTAATGTGATGACCGAAAAAAGCCCGTGCACTGGTGTTGGCAGACCGGCACGCAGGAATATGACGTTAATCTGTATCAGCAGTTACATTTCGCATTATGGGAGGAAGTGATAGCCACCCAGCCCAGAACTGAAGGCCAGCATCAGGACAGTACCCCAGTTTGGCGATTAAGGGGGTTAAATCCGGCAGCGGCAGTAAGTGCCCGTGCTGTGTTAAAGGAATATTTCCCTAAGGACAATCTTCCGATCGGCCTTTTGTATAAAGTGGTCACCCCGGGAGCGGGGATCACTTTACCTGCTTAGCCTAAATCTTACGTCAATCACTATCCGGAATTTTAGCTTAATGGTCCTGAGCAAGTTAAAAGGGGTACCCCTAATGACGTCCCCAGATGGCGATAAAGGAGTTAATTCCGCCTTCGGCTTACAGTGCCGCAGCTGCTGCTAAGGAACACCACGCCCTGATTAAATCTCCCGCCTGGCCTTGTGATGACCAAAAATTGTCCGTGCACTGGCGTCGTAAGACCGGCATACAGGAATGAGGCGTTAATCTTTATTAGGTGGAAGGATTCGCATCATGGGAGCAAGGGCCCTAGAACTGTAGGCTAACATTAGAAAATCACAGATTGGCGATAAAGGGGGTTAAATAAGTTAAAAGTCTTCGGTGAGCAAATTGGATAAATTTTCATAAACCAAAGCGTTAATATTAAACTTTTAGAAGAATGATTAAAGGATATTAAGTTTTGTATGCAATATGACACCAGTGATCTGTTTTCACTAATAATGCCGCGCTCCTTTGATTACCTTTGGTAAACAAAAATGTAATTTACGTGAATTTCATCTTATAAAGTCAGTATTGATGTTATAAATTTTGTTTACTTAATGCGTACACAACCTAAATGCGATTTGTAATTATGTCACTGTTTTTAAGCCATATTAATTATAAAACCAAAATTTGCAGCACAGTGATGAACTCATTAAGTCATAACCTCATTTGTTTACTTAAGGCATACAATAAAAAACCAGATTCTTATGAGACATCTGGTTTAATTGTTTTTGCTTGAAGATATTTACTCTACGCGGCCAAACCCGCTGCTACTTCTTGAGCATAGAGAATTTCTATTGCCTCGCCATAGCTACAATTCTCGCGGCTTTGAATTTCCCATAATTTACTCCTGTCAGCACTATCCGTAGTAAAACAAAGCTCCATTTTCCGGTCTACGTATAACCGACAGATCTCTTGGAAGTTTTCGAACCTGACTAACATCTCTGAAAACACCTTTTTGACTGTACGAATATTTTTCATTCGTTCATATTCTGCATCTGAAGTAGAAAAATATTTATTAGCCTTCATTGCTTCAATGCTTTCTTTTTCTTGTTTCATGATTATCTTCCAAGGCGAGTTAGCAGTCAGGGCCCGGCCAACAGAAGAAGTAAAATAATCTTCAAACGACTGTGTGATACAGATGCCAGCGCAGTTTGTTTTCCTGAACCTACGCCATGCCGCTTCGAGGAAGGAAGAGAAGAATTGGTTTGATTGATTTCCGGCACCTGATGAATTATCAGGACGAATGTACTCCCAAGCTTCATCTAGGATGAACAAGCGACGACGCCCATCTTTTTTGATGAACATTGCATGCTGAGCAGCCTGAATGATAGACATTAAAACAACTGTCTGAAGGTGGGGGGTGCCTTTTAGCTCCTCCAGTTCCAAAACAATAAATCTGCTGTCGAAGTTGATTGGAGGCAACGTATCGGTAAACCGGTGCCCATAAATTCCACCTTCGCACCATGCTCCGAGTTGCTCCCCAATATCCTTTATACGTTTGTCTTCATGCTTCTTGCAACGCAGAGCAAAGCCGGTTATTGAACCGGTCCGACCTGATTTTCTGGATTCCTGGTACTCTTCTGCAATAAGCTGAAGCATCACTGATTGTTGATAATCATCGATAAGGCCTTTCTCTGAAGCCATAATTTTTAGCTGATTCAGAACCATTATGGTCTGAGCAACTTTGTCTTTTTCTGCATCGTTTGAAGTTGATTCACCGGTAAATTCAGGTGCTTCGTTAAATACATCGTCGTTAACAGTGATGTCAGTTAGGAAGGCAAAGGGATTTAGGGTGAAGTCAGGGGTTTTACCGAAATCAATAAATTGACTGTTTGTATATTGTTCCGCAATCCCCTGGTAAGAACGCCCCACGTCCACTACAAAAACTTGAGCACCATCAGGATCATCATCTGGGTATTCGTTTTCTAAAAAATGCTTAAATGTTGAGCGATAATGAACGAGGTTATTAGATCGCGGTCCAGCTCCAAGATAGTTATTGATTAGATATGCTGTCCAGAATGACTTGCCTGCACCTGACGTTGCACCAATAACCATGTTATAGCTTGCAGAAGTCTTGAAAATATCAAGTCCCATGAGTTGACCTTCACGAGAAACTAAACTCAGTACTGGTCTATCTGTATTACCTTTCCAGGGCCCAAAGATCGGCGTCATATGAGCCGCTCCGGTGTTGCTCACTACTTCGGATCGGTCAAGGTCGAAAATTGTCTTTGGGTCATTGCACATTGGCAGACATGACATAAATGACGGGAAAACGATAAAGGAATCATCTGCTACTTTGACCCGGCTTTCGAGGTAAAAGGATTTGAGATCGTTAGCTGCTGTCTGCACAGAATTGGCATTACTACCCATAACAGTGAAAGTAAGATACCCTCTTAAAAGCTTTGCGCCATCCTCAAGCTCGCGAGTTACGGCCATGTAGTCATTATCCATATCCCGCAGGCGAGGGCAGAATGTGACAACTGAAGGTATACTTGCCTGTTTATTAGTGATTGCTTTGTAGCGGACGTTTTCTTTTGACAACTTGAGCGGATCGGCAAACTGAACAGTCTGAGTGATCATAAATGGGCTGAAAATTGTCTTACGTCCATGCATCCAGTTAACTACTAACTCATACATACAACCGAAATTGACGTATTCAGGAAACTTTACAACGGAAAGTTGTTTGAAGTAACGATGCTCAGATTCGTCGTCACTTTGTGTGACTGATGAGAAATGATTTTCTGTGACTGTATACTTACGGCCGGGAACGTTAACTTGTTCATTAAGCCTTTTCATAGTGTTAACGTCTATAAAACCTTCAGCCCACCGAGAGTTCTTTCCGGGGTTTACGACCTTATCTATACAATAGAGCCAGTTTTCTGCATCGACCTTAAACGGATGCAGTCCAATCGTAATTAACTTACTTACAAGTTCAGAGTAAAGTGAATCGATACGCGAATGTTCCAGCTCGGTAGGAAGGGCAGACTGTAAAGGAATCGATAGCGAGATCCATACCTGAAAATCCCTCAACATAAGGTTATCATGATCAGGTTTTAAAGGCTTATGCATACTTCTGTCGTAGTAGTCCAACTGATAACCATTAAGCAGATCTGCTTTAAGCTTATCGTTCCCAGTCATACGCCCACCTCGCACAGCTGACCAAGCACTAAGCTGTAAAGTCAAGTCTGGCAATGCAGTCAGAGATATTTGACAGACAGTATCTGTAGGAAAATCCATTTTGAACATTTCAGCAAGAACATCTTGCTGATTATCAAAAACTCCAGGTGATGGATTACAGATAAACATAAACCCTAATCTGTTGCCATCAATCAAAAAATAGTGAGTCCCTGCTAATTGATCGTAAACAGGGATAAACCCACCTAATTGATGGCGATTTAAACCGCTATTGTAATTATTGATAGCTTCCATATTTGACCTTACAGTTGTCTAACAATGCCGTTCGAAGAGACAGCTTTAGTTGCTTTTTGTTGCTGCTGCATATTTTCCCGGGCCGCATCCTGTACTTCTAAAGGAACTATGCGAGCTGGGTTTGAGGTCGAATTCTTGCCAGCAATCCATGTTTGCGGTTTTACGTTGACATAAACGTAGCCGGGAAGATTAAGCGCATCGTTATCATCGGTATAAGGTGCAAAAGTAATTCTCATTACTTTCCCCTGTTGCAGAACAGCAAGTGGTTCAGGAGCCACTACAGCTTGTTTATAACCTTGCGAACGGTATTGCTGGATCTGCCCAGTGTTGAGAGTAGGGTTAACGGGCTGGCCATTGTAAAGAGAGTACATATCCTTGCCAGGGCTGATATCAGAATTAGGTGCAACGTAGCGTGGTGCATTTCCAGCAGAAACCGGATAGCTTGTTTGTTTAACGACTTCCGCAGCCGGATGAACGAAAGGGTTACCAGCTGAAGAGGCAGTGCTATAACTGCTAGTCATCCTTACGTTTGAATTAACCGGTACACCAGAAATAGGCCGTGGTCCAATGGATGAAGTAGGGGCACCCATTTTTAAAGTTTTATCGTACATGACAGGTAACTGACCAACTGGCTTAATTTCGGTTTTTGAATAAGCCACAGGCTGATTTTTAAGGGTTGTAGACTGTGGATATTTGACTTCCCCTGGAGGGCTAATTTCAGTTGGATAACGGCTGTCATTGACAGCCGATTTCTCCTTTCCCGATTCCGACTCTTCCCCCGCAAGTGCAGACAGATCATCTCGATTATTAGTTAACTCCATAACTTCGCGAGGACCTTTACAGATAACGCCCTTTTCAATGCCTGGACATTCGGATTCGGAACTCCCGATGGAGCACCCCGTAAGATATGAGGATGTACCTACAACCAGAGCACTGAGTACCAATCTTTTGATGTTCATAAACTAGCCTTAATTTGTCTCAAATGGATTTTTTAAGAGAGGTTCAACGCTTTGGTTCAACCAGTAGTCGAAATCTTTTGGAATGCCATTACCAGCCAAACCATCCTGTCTGACAACTGAAGGTACACCCTGCAATTTATAAATTCCTGCGAGCATCAATGACGCTACCAAAGGTTCCGCCGGACATTCTTCTGCTTCTTTTTGAGAGAGCAATCTTTTTTCAATGTCGGATTTGCTTCCCATTAGCCAACGAAGAATATCGAGGTTGTTTATTTTTCCTTTTTCTTTACTACACCAGAGCCTTCTAAGCTCTTCTTTTGGCTCACCGGGTGAGGGAACTAAAACAATATCTATCCGATACTTGTCCCGATCTGCATAAAATTTCTTAACAAGTTCCATGCAACCGTCACAATCAAGTGTTAAGAAAATGGCTGCTTGTCTCTTAAGCTTTGAATTTCCCAGATGAATGGACGCTACAGTTTCCAGAGGGAAGGGGGCCTCATCAAGACTAATAAAATAGGAATTTCTGATTTCTTCTACAGTCAGAACAGGTTTACGTTTAATTACATCAACAAGGCTTCCCCCAGTAAGGGAGTATCGGCCATCGGTCGTTACTGCCATTAGCTGCGAACGCTCGTCCTGAAAGAGGTATAGCCCACCAGAAGGAATGTATATGGCATCCTTAGGTTTATATCCTTTCATTTTTGATAACGCACCCGAGATCTGACTGGGTGAAACGCCGCCTTCCTTTGCCTTTGCCATTAACGCAGCAGCATCACTATTAGTTAGGACCTGCTCTGAAGCATAAGTGACCGTATTCGCCATAATGGCGAAAGCCGCCATTAAAGGGAAAAGTAACTTTTTCACTATTGGGTGCCCTCTACTTCTTTGCATTATAAGAACTTGATTGTACCGCTTCAGAGCTATCTTCAAGTTCCATATAAGTGACGATTTCAACACTATCCGGTACAGTAACGGCAAGCGTTGCATCAATAATTAAATAGCCACGGTCACGGTAGATCTTCATTAATGTTCTGAAATATTCTTCGAATTGAGTTCTATCATTGTCAGCAGTACGGCCTCCGTGATGCTTGAAAAATTCCTTACGTAATTCAGGCATGTCAAGCACTGCAATCTTGTACGAAGGCTGTGATTGTTTATTGAAGTAATCGTAAACATTCATAAAGCCTTTATAACCATAAATAATGACCAAAACGGCAAAGGCGAAGAAAAATAAATACTTCAATATTTTTTCAATATCAATTTCGAAGGTAATTTTTTTTGTTGTCCTTTCTCGCACCATTTTTTTAGTGATTTCAGGTCCAGCTGATTCAGTCGATTCTTTTTTTTCTAAACTATCCATTTAAACCTCAGCGACTGGTCAGATTCGTTGGAATTGTAGTTCCGGTCTGAACGACAAATGTAATAGCTCGGCCAGGGCTAATTTCTACGATTGGCCACTGTTGTTCTGCAATTGCGGTGTAGTAATCGACGAGTCGATTAAGGCCACCTTGAGCTGCACCAGCCCCGGCTAATGCCCCAAGTGCACCAAAATTAGGGGACTGATACTGAGCCTGTGAATTAGGGTCGATGTTAAGTGAAGATACCTTACTGGGGCTTAAGCTACCGGCAAGTGAAGAAAGTCCACCGGCAAATGCAGCTCCTGCAATTGCGTTACCATTTCGGCTGATAAGCGTGCCTCGGATCCCATTTTTTCCGTCATTTTCACTTACAGCATATGCTTCCAGTTTTACGTCAAAAGCTTTCCCTTTTGAATTAACACAAGAGATAGAAGTGGCACGTATGTAAGCACGCTGTGACGCCAAATCACCAACAGCTGAACCCAGAAGGTTACAGTCACGCAAATCCATGGTGAAATTATTGGGCATGATGACATCTTTTTTAATACGCATTGTTACTGGCATTGGTTCTGATTTGGAAGAAAGGCTTGTAGGCGCTTCAAGCCCGGTAATCAGAACACCAGTGATAATAGATGTTGCCGGAAGAAACATTTCATCTTTTCGGGCAGCATGCCGCGCTTTGCTATCAACTGGCGCAGTACCATCACCTCGTACAGTCCGAGTAGGCGCTTTATCTCCTGCAATGACCTCTCTGCCTTCCTTGATTCTGTTTTCAGACACGGGCATAACCTGAATGACACCATCGGTACCATTAGTCTTAATGGAACTTTGTGTGATTGTTCTCATCGGGCTATTACGCGTAGGTGTGATAGACGCGTAATTAGGGTTTACGCCATTAATCGGCGCATTAGCATTAAGCTGATAAGGAGCTGCCGGTGCCTGCTCATTAATCGTTTTACGCGAACTACCAGCATCCAAGTTACGATTGCCGTTTCGATTAGTCTGCATATCATTAATTTGCTGAGACAGTTGCTGAAGTTGAGAAGTTAAACTTGCAACTTGGGCTTTAGTTTCCTGTTGGGCTTTTTCTGCTTTTTCGCGGTCCTCTTTCGCCGCATTTTGATCAAGTCGGTTTTGCTTAACCATTTCCTTATATACTTTCTGGCTTTCTTCATTACTCAATTTGTTCATTTGCGAATCATCTAACAACAAATTGGTCTGCATGTCTTTTTTCTGTGTTTTCTTTTCTTTCTTAACTGGTGTGGAAAAAATAGACTGGCTAATAATATAAACAATCACTACCAGCAGAGCGCCAATAACAGAAAGTCTGACGGTCTTATTTTCCCAGGCCTTTTTAATGTCCATGATTAGCTCCACTTGTAGGTTTCTGGAATCGTTTAATTTTTAGATTTCGTTCGCTGTCAGACATCTGAGGAACGATATAGGGATCACCTGCTCTGGCCCAGTTTTCACGAACAGATGGATGATTCATTTCAGCTTTATCTATCTGGCTCGTTCTAGATATTTCATGTTTGTAATTAGGTTCCAAAACGTTACTTTTGTGATAGTCAAAAGCATTCTCCTCATTAATATTGTCCTCTCCTACAAATTTATCAATAAGAGTTGGATCGTTCATTATTACTGTCTGAACGGGAAAAGCGTTACTGCCATCTTCGATACTAATGGGTGCGTCCGGAACGATTAATACACTCCTTTTTGGTATATATTCTGACCTGTAGTAAAAGCTGGTTAAAGCAAATACGACAAAACCAATCACGGTGGCCCCAAGCAGAGCAGGCAAAGTAACTTTTCCCATATTATTTTCTGATTAGACTTGGTCTGGTTGTAACCCGGGCCTCGCGTTCCTTGAACAATTTATCCCGGACTATGTAAAGCTCTGTTTCTTCTCCCGGTTGCAGGTATGCTTTATCAAATAAAGCACTTGCAATAACGCCTTCTGCCATACACTGCTGATCAGCAACGATTTGACCGTATGGTTTATCGTTTTTCACAAGAATTACATCAATAAGTTCACGTGAGCCAACCAGTCTCTGACCGAGCTTTGCATACATATTAAAGTTACATGGGGACTGCTCTGACGCAGGAATACGAGAAAGTCGGTCCTGTTGTAAACTGAATCCTGAAGGGACCTCACCAAGAGCCACAGGAGTCAATAAATCAATGATTCTTTGTTTATGATCGTCTTGTTTTGGATCCGATGGAGCCAGTTCTTCTGACTGGGAGCGGGCCAACATTTCCTCATAGTTTTGCTTATCCAATGAGGTTTCACGTTTGGCTTGCATAGATGGGCTTAAAGATGTAGTAACTGAAATCATCGCACCGGGAACATCAAGCGGTACCAGGGTCAGGTTATAGGTCGATTCAGGTACCTGATCTTCCGACAACATAATCCCGATTGGTTTATCGGTATTAGTTGAAATAAAGACATCGCCACCATTAACAAATATGCTTGCCTCTTCAGCAGGGGTAGAAGTGCTGACAGAAGCATTCTTGAAGCTGGTCGATATTCTGTTTTGAAGTCCTCGTGAAACTGGCAGTACCACATTCCCACCAGGCGGCACATTTACACGCTGAACTTCTTTATATCGGTTACGAGCTTCGACATAAAGTTCATCGGCTTTTGACGTGGCGGTCGCATTGGTTGCATTCTGCTGGGAAGAGGTACCTGTTGGTCTCCCATAGCTATCAATTGCACCAGAGCGGGTCTGTGCGTCAAATCCGGGGAGACTAGGATTATTTGATAATGCTCCAGTAATAGCGCTTACCGCAGGCGAAGCATTGCTGGCTGGGGAAAGTTGCACGGTAGGGAGATCAGTTGTAGGTTTTTGTCCCTGCGCATTACCGGCTTCACTAAGGTTTGTTTGTGCACCTGACTGTTCAGAACCAGCTTGACCCGGAATAATGGCTTTTGCAGCTCCATTCTGAAATCCGTCAGCACCAACTGGCATTACAACCGGGTTATTAATTGTTGCTGGCAATTGGTATTCTTCAGCGATTACGCAGTTCGAAGTCGTGAGCATGATCAATGCGGTAATTGCGTTGAACCCTAAGCCCTTTTTTTTAATCATCACTTGTTACCTGTAGACGGTGGCGGATTATCCAGCGTTGCCAGTTGCTCTTTGCCGTTTATCGTAATTTTTTTAATATTCGGTGTTCCGGAATATTGATTTACATATGCAATTCTTGGGCGACCATTTTTCATCCCGAGAACCCATTCATAAGTCCATTTCGATGATTCAGTTTTGTCCGGAACATTTACAAGTCGAGTCGTTTTGGTACCCCAGACATAGACCATGTCATTTTTTGGATCAAAGTAAATATCATTAGGCTTAAAGGTCTGCTCAACACCACGAGCCTGCATGATATTTATCTGCTCCTGTAAAGACTCACTCGTTTTAGCCTGTAGTTCAGGTGAAAGGGCATCGAGGACATAGGCCGTCACAAAGGAAATATTAGTTGGATTAATATTCCCTAAAAGGGTACTAAAAAAGAGAGCCCATTGTGTTTTATAAGATTCCGATGCTTTGTTACCAACAACCGTGATCTCTTCATTCATGTTTGGAGGGGTAACAATCGTCACTGGGTCAGTGAAAAAAAGAATCTTTGCAACCAATAACCCAATGACGGCTATTGAAACAGTATTAATGCGGATAAGTTTTGTATCACGATTAATCAGGGCGCTGTATGTAATTCCAGCACCTGACGCTTCAGCTTGTGGGCTAAATCGTTTTTTAATGTCCAAAAAACGTCCCTTAGCACTTTCATCTTTCTTTACGTATGACTGTTCAAGATCACCGTTTTCATCCTTTTTAGATTTTTTGAAAAAAGGGATGTTAATGCCACTTAGCATTTTCATTCATAGCTCCATCAAGAATACAAATCTCTGATAAATGGATCGTTGAAATAACGGCTACTAAAAACTGCTTTACCTGGCAAAAAACCGAGCCACCAGAGTCTGTGTTTTAGCAATCCTCTTATTCCTGACTCAGCTGCTTTGTTATACGCAATCCAATATACAACCGCTACTACAACAGAAAACCCGAAGCATTCGAAGATATTCCCAAATGCAACCAGAATGAATGCAAGCCCTATTTTTTTTGCATCCCAAAACAAAATCAGTAGAGGCATGTTGATCCTGAAAGGGAATCTATAGGTATGCTGAGGAACGTCGTTCTGCTTACTCATTAAAAATCCAGAGAGGGGGATGAACCCCCTCATGCATGATTAACAATAAATTACAGCGGTACGCCAGCATCCATAAAGGTGCTGATAATTTTCTCGCCGTTGGCCATTACCAGCATCATGAATAATGAAACCAGTGCCAGGCCCGGGTTAGGCTTAAGGACAGAGAAATATACGCTTGAGATCAACATCGCGGCTGCCAGAATTTTGCCCGGAGCTCCAGTCATACTTTCACTCATGTATGACCAAATATCTCCCAGTGCCCCATCATCTGAACCCGCATATGCCAGACCGCAAAAAAGCACGGTCAGCAGAACAAACAAAATCACTTTTGCGCTTTTTGTTTTAAAAAGTGCAGCCGTGTTAGATTTCTTTTCACTAAGGCCAATATTTAAAGAAAGTTCCATAATTACTCCGTGTAGATTTGAGTTCACGTAAACGCGAATGAATAATACTTTTTTATTCCGATCCTTCCGTTCGCATAAACCCCCTTTTTTTAACGTTTAGCGATTGGTGAATTTTTAAGCAAAGGGGCCTAAAGCATAATCTTTGAAAAGTACCAGTGAACGCTTAGTAAAAGTTTGAAAGAGGGGAGGGGGTAAGATTACGTTAAGCTCAATCCTGAAGCTGATGAGACTCCTCAAGCATAAAAGTCACTTTTGATGGTTTGAAAAGCTCTAACTAGATATCGGGCAGGTAACTAAGCTTCATATCTAATCTTTTTTGTTCCCTTAATATCTATCTCTTGATTCTGAGAAGGCCGCATATCACTGTGCTCCCTGGTTCGGCAACTATCAGTTGGAGAAACTACATACAATCCTCGGCCGGTGCGTCATTCATCTAAATGCCTTTTACACCTCTGGGCGTGAGTGGGACTTTGTCTTGTCCATATGAACATCATTCATTCGAATGCTTTTGGCCAATGCTATTTAAGCAAATGCTTTCTGGCTGAGTCCTTTTGCGAATGAGTCTTTGATATAACTGCATGAATTTTGGGTTGTTTGGTGTACTAACAAAACAAAGGCATTTCTTTGAATGCCATTGGAGTTGTGATGCTTCTGATATTTTTTTGATCTCATATCAAACACATAGTCCTTCTGATGCCCAATGTCATAGATGTCTTGGACCATTCTCGCTCTTAACAAAGCTGTACTGTGTGTCATTCGACCTAATGCCATTCACCAAAATGCCTTTTTATACCACTGCATAGCTATGCTCGGGATACAGTGGCAAACAAAAGCATTTCAATGAATGATTTTTTGGGATACCGACATCAAAAGCATTTGTATGAATGTAAGAGGCGTAATCCACAAAAGGCATTCACGTGAATAGAGTGCGCACGAAACCATCTTGCTCCACGGCATTTAATGAATGGGCTAGCATGTACGCTTGAGCCAGAAAGGCATACAGATGAATAGTCAGGAGTTCGTTTGAAAAGTTACTTTTTTGCACATTAAGCCGAGATGTAAGACCAGTAGTAAAAGAAGCACTAAGCATAGCACTGATAAATAACTTATTTTTCAGCATGTTATAACCAGTGCATACCTGGTAGCTTTCAACCTTGTTTGGCGAGGGCCAGCTTAGGGCTTCTTTTGAAGATCTGAAATTGTATGTCGCGACCTTTCTTAACTTCTTGATAATCGAGATATCCGATAGATTCAAGTTCCCGCATTGCTTTACGAATTATCTGGTTTTGCGTACGAATAGGGGTTGTAAGAAGCAACCTTTCCCTCAACCGTTTCATATTAACGAACAACGTACCAGCTGGCATTGCTTCAAAATAAATATAGAGAGATTGCGCAGCTTCTTTTTTAGCCAAAATGTATAGAACCTGAAGGCTTAACAATGTCTTATGGTCGTAACGATACAGTTCCCACATAGAAGGATCCCCAACCAACTCAACAGTATCGCTTTTTGGATCAATCATAGCCTTCTGCACCAGATGCGTTACTGTGAACCGACCACTCCGAGAGTCTGAGAAGGCAAGCACTACCGATGCAAGGTTCATTAATGACTCTTTAAAGCGCGCACGAGTTCGTTTGTTGATGTTTGTTGAACTGATACCACACATCTTCGCAAACTCGTTAAAAGTCAGGGTAATCTTCTCGGAAGTAAAACCATATTTACTGAAAGCCATGATGATCCCGAGCCAGCACTTAAAGTCGGTAGACATAGATAGTTTGACACCAGTTATCTTGATGTCGTCATAACCCTCCGATCTTGCAATTTCCATACACGAAAGCTCATCAGAGGCATCAACTTCAAAGTTTCGGTCGCGGTTTTCTTTTGTGCCGACAGGGGTAAATACACTCAATCTCAACAGGGCCACGGGCTGAACCGACTTGGACGAGTTAGGCGTCAGTTGATAAGTCTTACCTGATTCATTACTGGTTACGTCAAAAGGATGGATTAACTCGTTGTTTTTAATCATTAACTTAACTCGTCGGTGATAAGATTTTCATTTGGCAAACTGTTTATAACATATTCTTGCAAATGCTTTTTACGCATTAACCTAAATGCCATAAGCATTCCAGTAAATGCCTTCCTTATTCATTCAAATGCTTTTCGCATGCATCCGAATGCCGGATCCTTTCATAAAGTCACTATAATCAATGAGTTAAAGATGCCGTGATCTTTACTTGAACTCTATTGATCTTTAGTGATCTAAAGAATTGATCTATCCTGTTGAAAACAATGATAAGTCCATATAAAACAAGGAATAGCGCTCCTTTAACAATATCTACAGATCGCAAACGGAAATGAACGAGGGTCTACTATCATTGTTTTATTCAAGACAGTTTTTATTTTAATTTTATTAAGCAAATTTTTTGAGTTTACCTTTTAGATGTATCAGCCCTATTTGGCAAATTTGAGGTTCATGTATCATGTAGTAAACAGGAGGAAGATATGAACAACAGCAAACATACAGTCATTGAAGTGGATACTAATCTAGTTGAAATTGAAAAGGGATTTAATCCCCGAGAGGCGGTAATCGGAGATTTGTGTTACGAACAAGAACCTGTCAAGTCGATGATTGTGTCAATCAAACAAGCCTTTAAGGAAGGAAGGCAGGTTGATATGATCAAGGTCGTAAAAAGAAAAGGTAAATATTTAGTTCGTCAAGGTCATACTCGTTTTCATGGCTTAAAATTAGCAATTTCTGAAGGTGCTAATATTCCAAAATTATCTGTTATCCTAATCGATTATAAAAACGAAATTGAAGAATACCTTGAGAACCTCGATGGTAACAGAAGCAATGGGCTAAATCCGGTTGGGCAAGCTCATGCATTAGCTCATGCTGTTAGTCTCGGGTATTCGGTTGAAGAACTAGCAATGCGATATCAACGATCAACTACCGCAATTCGTAATATGCTAAAAATCCTTGATATGCCATTAGAGCTTCAACGTTTGATTAGCCTAAATCTAATCAAAAAAACGCTCGCCATTGAAATAATGTTAAAATATTCCAACGATCACAAAATGGTTTTAAAACATATAGAAGGTTTCTTACCTGGCGTTAAGAATATTGAGACTACAACGAGCAAAATTGTAGGCATACCTGAACACAATGCAGCTGGAGCAGGACCAGACACCTTAAATAAAGGCGGACCAGAAAAGAAAAATTCGGCAGTCACTCGTAAGACTTTGGGTATTAAGCGCCTCTCGCATAAGAAAACAGAACGGCTAAAATCTGAATTTCTTGAGCTTGTGGAAAGTACACATACGGAATCTATAACGAATACTCAAACAGAACTAAAATTTGGTAGAGATAGTGCACACTTGTTCAAAAATGTTAATAGTAATAATGTAATATTTTCCAATGATGGTGTTCAAATAATCTTGAATGATGAAAAGCTAAATATTTTATTGTCTTTACTTAACGACGAAAATACAGCAATCATTGTTTCTAAACCAAAATTAGAAGAGCTTCTGGAAATTCGAGATCTCCTTAAGGAATATTAAAAACGAGGATTAGTTGAGTGATTAAACCTATAAAGCTGACTCTTATCGATAATTATAGTGATTTGCTTCTAACTCATGAAGTCCTTAAACGCAACATGGAAGAGTTAGAACACGGTAAACGTTTTGATCAATTTCCTGAAGGGCATGACCACTATGAAAAAACTGTGAAAGAAGCTGTAGCAATCGTAGAGGCACGTTTGGAGGTGTTTCGAAAATGAAATCTCTTTTCTTTACTCTTGATGGTCATATGGTACCAGCCTCAGTGAATGTATCACTTAACGGAGATGGAAATTATTATGCACCTATCGAAAGAGAATGTAACGAATGTGCGGGCACAGGCCACAAAGGGGCTGATTTATGTGAAAAGTGTCATGGGGTACAAACAGTTGGACCCATTATTGAAAAATTAGTGGCACTAGAGCCAATTACCTTTCTCGATAACATTCCGGAACTGCGTGTTAACCCAACACTCGAAGCATGGAAATCCAGAAACCACGTCCTTATTGAGAAAGCAAAAAAGGCTAACACTAAGTTTTCTAATAGTATATTGGCGCAATTAGACAATAACCGTTTCTTGACAGAACGCCAGCTGGATTGTTTCTTTACAACTTTTGATGTGATGTTGTCTGAAACTCCGGAAAATGAACAAGAAATTTTAAAACATAGCTACAATATCGGCCAGGTCATAAGCATTGAACTAACATTTACTGAAGTCAGGGCCGCGTACGCAAAAAGTAAAGGGAGTTATTTTTTTACATTTACTGGTAAAGTTAGAAATGACGGGATCGCTTTAACGGCCGATAAACAGGATCACATTTTATTGGGTGAACGTTATCATTTGACTGGAAAAGTCAGAAAATTCTATGAATTTGATTCGAAAAATTATGCTGCAATAACAGTTTTTAAGTTAAATAAACTCCAAGACAGTTAAATGTTTTTGCTGCTTAAATATAGAGCCAAGACTTTAACTGTCGTTAGGACTCACTCACGTAATATTGTTGCTTACGCAATGGGTTTTATCCCTCATAAAGATCTGCGAGTATAAATCTTTTACATTTAAATTCCCCTCTATCAGAACCTTTTCTATTGTAAAAAAATGATAATCTTATTAATTATAATTTTAATTTTTTGTATACCAATACCATACAGTTAAGGCTAAAAGGTGATGATGGAGATGGACTTTAAAATGCACAATGATCTGGGTCTCGGTTTCATTTGTAAAAATGCAAGAACATCGTCAAAGCCAACGTTAAGAAAAGTTACTTTTCCGGTAAGCGCATATGAAACGTCTAAGCTTTCTTTAACCGGTTTTCAATGCCCCACAGCCTGCCGTTTTCCTTTTTTTGTGCTATGCATGATAATCCATAACCATCTTTCGTCTGCATGCCCTATCACCCAAAATGAATGTTCAAATCATATCTCGCAATTTTCTATCGACATTAAAGTACAAGATTGGCTTAGCCGTTCAAGAGTAGCGTTTATTGATTTCCATAATCTTAGAAATACAGATAAAACCACTTTAATAACAGTGAACCATCTTGAAGCTTTACTTACTGTTATGTCGACTACTCTTGTCGCTTATGTTCCATATTCAAAAAAGAGACTAAACTTTAGCTTTCTAAACTCATTCACTTTGTCTAAAACTTCTCAAAGTTACACATTAACTTTCCCGGTAGTTCTCAGTCCGCTTTTAGATGCTCTTGGCGACTTCATTCAGGAATGCATAACCGAAAAATTGTTAAAACGACGAAATTCGAATTTCATGGTTTACGAGTATCTTAAACGTTCAGGCCAGAGCTCTCATAAAGTGGAGGACATTAATAACGACTTACAGCTTAAAAGTCTAAATATAAGACTTATGAGCGTCCTTACTGGCCTTTCTCAGCAAGGACTCATTTCATTTATTTGCGAAGGAAAGAGGGGCGACCGGAGAATAGAAGAGCTTCAGTTTATACCTTATGTTCAACGAACTTACCCTGAGGTATTAACTTTTGAGGAATGGATTAGCCTAGTTGATTAGAATTTACTCTATTTCAGCACGGCCAGTATTTCTGTTTCCGTTTTCCGTGTATTCGGCTTACTTCCTACGGATCGGTAAGCGCTGAGTCTGTGTATGACGAATCCACGCTCTTCATAGAGGCCCAAAGTGAATGATGTCAGGCTATTTGATATCGCAACAGCAGCGCCTTTTCTGTGAGCGTCAACGAGCATATTTGCTAACAGCACGTGGTCGCTTTGGCTGAACGGTTTACCATCGTAACTGACAAAACTAGTTTTGCTTGTTTTGTCATATGGCGGATCACAGTAAATCTGATCTCCTTCACCGGTTGCGGCCAGAGTCTCCTCAAAACCAGCGGTGATCAGTTCAATACCTGAAAGACGAAATGAAAGGTAGTCTATTTTATTGAGGTCAAGCTTCAGTTCTGTATGTTTCCCCCACGGCACTGAATAGATTCTTTCTGAGTTATAGCGGCACATACCGTTATAGCCCAGGCGATTCAGGGAGTAAAACAAAGCCGCTCTTTGAAGCGATTGACCAGAAATACAGGTTTTGTTGAAACGGTCCCTCATCTCATAGTAGTCCTTTTCGACAAAGGTTTTATCCGCCAAGTTTTGGACCTGATTTATAAAGTTAGTTTTCTGTCTTTGAATAGTCCTGTATAGGTTGATCAAGTCTGGATTGCTATCTGCAAGCAATGCATTTTGTGCAAACATGTTCAGAAAAACGGCACCACCGCCTATAAAGGGTTCTACCCACCGGCAACTATGATCGTGTGGGTAGTGATGGCTGATGAAAGGCATCAGTTTCGTTTTTCCACCAGCCCATTTGATTATCGGCATGTGTCTGAGATGTCGAGTCAAAGTGTCTATACCTGAGAGAGAAATTTAGGTGCTGGTATCGTACCTAACCACGGGCTTTAACTAATAACTTAGGGAGCAAAAAAAAGTTGTTTAAGACGCACAGTTTTGACTTTCAGCATTTCGGATTTATAAGATTTTTCCTCACTTATACCTGAACTTTATGTTTTGGATTTATGTATTTGTTTATGAAGCGATTTTTATGCCATCACAAGTAATGGGGAGCCACCTTTTTTTGTAAAAAATCAGAATAGGCTCAAAAAGTACCTTTTTTGCGAAAAATTATGAATTTTTTTTTCGGTAGTATCCCCGCTACGCAGAAAGTAAGCAGAAAAATGTAACGGAGCCCCTATGAGTGTTTTACTGACAGAACCTACACAGCAAGCTAATGACAAGGTCTTTAAAACGGCCCATGTTGCCTTTTCAGTAGTTACTGGCACAGGCCGTTACGTCACTGGGCTTAAACAGTTCCGTGATGCAAACCCTGAACTTTGTACTGAAGTAAGTGACCAGAAAGCATGGGCTATCCACCCTTCAGTAATTCAGGTCACGCCAGGCTTCAACTCCCGCGAAATGGGAATGGGTGACGATTACTATAAGCTCCCTGAGGTTGAAGAACACATCTACAACATCAAGAATGCCTACATTCGAGGTGACTATGTAGACCCTATCCGAGTACGTGTCATTGATGGGGTACCTTTTGTTCGCCAGGGGCACTGCCGTTTAAAAGCCGCAATGATGGCATGTGATGAAGATCATGACATCACAATCCTTTGCGTTGAGATTAAAGAAGATGAAATTGGCTGTGAGCTCGCGACCATTGATGGTAACCGTGGTCTTGCGCTTTCTCCTGTTGCGCTTGGCGAGTCCTATCGTCGCCTACATTCTCTTGCTGGCTGGTCACTCGAACGAATTGCTCAACGTGAAAATAAAAGCCCGACGACCATCAGTTCTCTTATCCGCCTGACAACCTGTTCTGTTGTTATCAAGAAATGGATTCATGCTGACGCTATTTCGTATGTTAACGTGCTTTCACTGATCGATGAGCTCGGCGAAACAGAAGCAATTTCACGTATCAAGAAGATGATCGCAGAACTTGAGCAGGCCGATGCGAATGGCATCACGGTGAAAAAAACCCAACATGGTCAGGTACGAGTCAGACCTTCAGACTTCAAGCCAGCACGGATTCCGCCGGTTATTGCCACAAAAGCCGTAGAAGGCGTCAAACTCATCACCACCAGCTTATTACAGAAACTGGGGGATATTGAATTGCCGGAGCTGACAGATTCAAGTGCTGACGAAGAAATCAACATTACGTTGAACCGCAGTACTCTGGAGATGTTGAGAAATCTTTCAAAAGAGATCACAGAATCAGAGAACAAGCAGCTTCGCCGTGCGGAGAATCGTCAGGCAAAACTTAATGGTGAGAAGCCAAAATACCCACGTAAAAAAAATGCTAAGAAGGCAGGGGAAGAGACCGATCAGGATACTGACCCACAGCCGGACGCAGAATAATTTACTTTTGGCAAAGTGCTGGTTTTGTCAGAGTCATTAAGGATTCAGGCTTTTTGCCCGCCTTTTTTAAACCTCCATGTATCGTTCTTGCCCCGTTTATGCGGGGCTTTTTTTTTGCTTCTTTCTATGAGTTGACATCTTTAAGTTTTATTCAGAGACATAAAAAACTTTTTCGTGTCACTGAACCTATTAGGTTACTGAGCGACGTTGCTATCCTGGTAAAAGTTTTTTCTAAAGGACCGGTAAAATGTCATCTCTTGATTCTGAAGCTAAACCCGATAATGCAGGTCACAGCGTACTGGCTTTAACAACCTCTCATAGCCTGGTGGTTAGCTCTCCTGAAACATTTCTTCCAGATATGCGCAAAGAGCTCGGCATTATCGCGGATCTTGTTGAGTCCTATAATGATGAACTCTGCTTGTTGAAACTCATGGCTGTCCAGTTCAAAACCCACAATCACCAGAAACTTTATTCTTATCTCTCAGGCTACAACCACAGCATCTCAGAAGCGGATGCTTTGTTCGCAGAAAACGCTCTGAGATCAGAATACTGGAAATGCGTTATGGCACTCACTGATGTTTTGCCTATCATGTCGGATGCCAAACGTAACGAATGGGATAAGCAGTTTACGGCCGACCGTTATATTATGCCGCCTCAGGTGATCCCTGATTTCACAGCTGACGCTGTAGTGGGCACAGTCGTTGCTTTGCTTAATGACCGCAATCAATTTATTAAAGAAAGGGTTTACGACGTCTTCCAGTCTCTGAGCCGCAGTCACAAGACAAACAAAGCTTTTGGGTTCTCCACCCGCATGATCACTACCGGAGTTTGCGAGCCGTCTAAATACCCCTGGCAGAAATTAAGGGTGGATTTTAAAGAGTCTGGCATTTCACCGCTGAGCGAGCTCCGCGTTATATGCGCATTCTTCCGTGGCGAACAGGTGAAGGCGATCCATAACACCAAATCATTGGTTGAGGCGTTGGTCGAACATGAGGGGTTCAGAAAATGGATCTGCATCGATGGCAACAGTATTCGTTTCAGGGTTTACAAAAATGGATCAATGCATATTGACGTCCACCCTGATATCGCCGAGCGGCTTAACAATATTTTATCAGCTATCGTACCGCTGGCATTACCTGCCGACCGTATGGCTCATAGCAAGAAATCTTTGGAGGCATTCCCTGTACTTAAGCAGTGCATCGACTTTGATACCCGGATGCAGCTTTCTGAACTGATGTTTAAAAATGACGGGGACAATAAATGGAGTTGCTGGACATCTTTAGGGTCTCTCGCCGAACGCAAATCTTCGAGTGTTGCCGCTGACACCCTTCGGTTCTTAGGGGCAACAGTAACAAAATACGATGTGACATTTTCCTATGATCCGTGTGAGGTTATTCGTTACATCGGCCAGATAGGGGAGATGCCTGATATTGTATCGCATCAGTTTTACCCTTCATCTTGCCGAATCAGCGAATATGTATCTTCCCTGCTTGGTGCAGGGGAAGGGGATACCCTCCTGGAGCCTAATATTGGCCATGCGGATTTGCTTAAATCATTCCCTGCCGGTGTGATCGTTACTGGCATCGAGCTTGATACTTTGAATTGCCTTATCTCCCGGGCTAAGGGATACGATACGACAGAAGCTGACTTCCTCACATGGTCTAAGTCTAATCAACAGAAGAAGTTTGATTATGTCGTGATGAACCCACCTTTTGCCGATAACCGGGCCAGGCTGCATCTCCAGGCAGCTGCATCTCATCTCGCAGCCGGGGGATCTCTAGCAGCCGTTCTTCCATTATCTCTTCAGGGGCTCGATAACCTTTTGGGGGAAGAATTCCGGACGGAATGGATGGACGTTTTTGAGAACGAGTTTGAAAACACGACCGTTTCGGTTCGCATCCTGTACGCCGAACGTATTCAACAAGAGGAAGTCCTATGAGCAACCAACCCACCAGCCTGCCAGAAGAAGATATTGAGTTTGTTATGGATACCTTTCAGAGGAGCATGGGTAAATCCAAGCCTGTCAGGGATACTCAACTAGAGGGTGAGAAACCGCAAAGTAAAGAGTCCGCAAACTCAACTGAAAACCCCGGTTATGAAGAATTCTATTAATTACGCTCATGATATCCTGGTGCAGTTATTTAGAATGATATTTGAGGGATGGGGGACATTGTGATTAAAAGGCGTAACATTCGACGATCAGTTTATGGATTGCTTATTGTTCTTATCGCCGGAAATGTGTGGTTAGGCCTTAGAGCTGATAAAATTCATAAAGTGCGTTATCAGGATTTCTGGTCACCGGCAACTGTGATTAAAGTAACTGTAATGCCTTCAACGAATGAAACCCAGCTCAGTGGTAAAATCCCTAAATCGGTAAGAGTTTCAAACAATTATGTTGAGTACTCGTTACCGGGCACACTCTCGGCCAAGACCATTTACCGAAGCGTGTTAGAAGATGAGATGCTCACTTTGCTTAATGCTGGAGGTCAACTTGAAGTTAAATACACTCTGGACAAGCAGACAAATCGAACTAAGGTATGCACTAAGTGCTTACGGGTGATTAAAGATATTAACCATCAATATTCAGCCACTGAGGTAAAGCATGGGCAGTCCAAAATTTGAAATTGCTGAGCAAATTAAAATGTGGATCGTTGTTTATCTAGTTTGCTTTTTAGCACTTTACTGTGTGTTAAGCGCTCTACATGCGCTTTATGATCCGCTAAATTTACCAGCCCTGACGTGGCCTATCAGCTGGTTCCTGGTGCCTGAAATGACAAGTTTTGGCAGTGCATTATTAGCTTTTGTCCTAACGCCAGGCCTTTGCTCTATAATTGCTGTTTTATTCGGTAAGTCTATCTTTAAAAAAGCTAAAACAAAAATATAGAGTTAATTAGATTGGTGGCTCAGGTTTATAAAACCTCTCACTAGTGAGGTTTATTTTTTATTTTTGGCTGAGATTAACAGCGTTTTCCATAAATGTATCAATAACAACCGTAAGAGACTGGCTGGTACCATGGCTATACTCAGGCCAGGGTAAAAAAGGATATGAAGAATACGCCATCAACATGATACTGGTTGGGCAACGCCAGTCCGTTGGAACACCTTTACTGTAATGGACAATCATAGCCGGGCGACTACAATCAATATCTCCAGCGTTTTTATCGAGTACGAAAGTAGCCAGAACGCCGGTGTCCTTCTGGGATACGAAAACAAGGCTGTCAGTAAAAATAAAGGCCATTAAGGAAGAGGCCAGGAAAGCGCCAGTAAATAAGGACTTCTTCTCTTTCCAAACGCGTCGAGCATATAACCCCATTAGCGCTACCGCTGAAACCATTCCGTACCACTGAGCACCCAAAGAAAAATCTGTTACTGTTTTAGATGTCATACTTTCATTAATAGTAATCATTGCGACAATGAATGGTGATGCGATTCCAAGTGTTGCTAGGACTATCAGCGATATTTCAGACCGGTTTTCTTTAGCGGATCCTTTACTTATTGCAGACATTGCTCTGAACATAACGAATGTACTGTTGAGCATCAGAAAACAGCATAAGAGCATGTATAACATTGGGTTTCCTCAACCTAGAAGTGATGGTTTCCCTGTTATTTTACATAAATTTGACTCAACAGATGCTTTTAAAATCTCGCTTCCTTGAATTTACAAACATATCAGCACAATTGGCAAACATAAAGGAGCAGCGTCTATCAAAAGTTACTTTTATGATTGGTTGAATACTCATTTTGAAGGCTAAAATCCAAAAAAGTGGATACAAAAAGTTACTTTTGCGTCATCCAGATGCACTGCCGCCATTTTGCATTCTGTACGTTGGTTGCTTTCTCACTTGATGTCTCTTTTAACAGGCAAATTATCACTTTATCCGACCGGACCTTGTAGGCTGAATCCGTAGAATAAGGCTATAACCTATTCCCGGAGCATCATATGCGTAAAACTCTAATTGGCTGCATGGTTGCAACTGCCCTTGCTACTGTATCTTCGGCACATGCTCAGGTATTTAGCTACTCATTTACAGATACCAATAAGGCTGTTCGGAATATCAAACCTGCAACACAAACATATCTTAATCCCGCTGGTGTTTTGACTCTGAACTTGATATCGGGTCTTGATCGGTACGAGCGAGTGACGGTCACACGAGACAGCGATAAAAAGGTTATGTATTCCTCCGTCTCGACCAAAACGAGCGTTGCAGATCGTATCGTTGCTGCCGATGGAACAGAATACTATGGAAAGGATATGGTTCTACCGGCGCTCGGAGAAGGGACCTTTACTGTAGTCAATGAAACTCTGGATATTCGCCAGACTGTAGTGAGCACATCTACTTATCATTTCATCGTTGATACAACTCCTCCACGCTATAAGAGTATTTATCCGAGTCAAAACGCAGGTTACGACATGGTACTTTCTGGGCCACTTTGGGAGTTGGGCCGAGGCGGTAGTGGCCAGTTTTCTATATTTGCAGACGGTATTGAGGATGCTAGTGGAATTGACAAGATCCGTCTTGTCATTAAACGAAGTAATGGTTCTGTGGTCTCCGACAATAACCTGAGTTATGACACAGCCAATAAACGTGCGTTCTATCCGTGGATTAAAGATATGAACACCCAGGCTGGCATGCCCTCAAGTGATCTTGATGAAGAATTCACCTTCAATTTCATCGTTACGGACCTGGCAGGAAATACGCTTAACATTCCTCCCCAGCGGTTTTTATATGACGATCAAATGGGAGAATTTACGCCATTTGCAGTTCATGACTCACGTGTAAGCACCAGTGTTGTACCCGGCATTTCTTCGGGATACGTCCCGTTTAAACGAGGCCTTACAGTGCTGGAAAACCCCTACAAGTTGGTTATACGTATCCCAAGAACTAACTGGAAGCCATATCGAAATGGTGGCATGAGCATTACCAATAACTATGGCGGAGTACAGGTCCTTTCCGAAGATGCCACCTATGTCTACGTGGAAGTTAAGCTGCCACAGGGTGCCTTAGATGGAAACTACTATAGACCTGTGAATACATATCAATGGTCTGGAGGAGATCTTGGTCAGTATGCCAGCTGGCTCAACTGGGATCCTGCCTCTGTAAAGAGTCCGGCTTGGGGAAGTTCACCCATAGAACGACAAAAGGCTGATGGAACATGGTTCAACAGCGTAAACTGGAACCTGTTCAAGGCATCTGATATGCCTATAAAACTTACTAATATCCGATTCAATGTACAGGCCAGGCCATATGATCAAAAAATCACTGGCGGAGCAACATGCAGTATTCCAGCTGGCTCAACAACCTGTACCGTCTCTTTGCCCCAGGATATTATAAATGGCACTACCGGTTATCTTCATAGTGGCTATGAAGTAAGGTCAACCACCGAAGCAACCTTCTTTGCCCCTATATGGGAGAATATAGCCTGGCATACACTGGGTCCCTCCGTCACTGGATTTGATTACAATGAAACCACCAACATTCTCCAGGTTTACGTGAATCAACCTGGAGATGGTTCATATTTCGACCATGTTTATGTAAATCGAGTTTGGTTGTCAGATAAAAACCGTAACAACGCAGAAATAAGCGTAACCGGCAAACAAACAGGTAGAAATATGGCGTCTGGGAACTACACGTATGAGTTCAACATGAAAGAGGTACCAGAAGGCAGTTATAACGTGGTGATTAATGCCCAAGATACATTCAACAATACCGGTAACCTCCCTTATCAAACAGTTGTCGTTGATAATACAGCACCATCTGTAAGTATTAGCTACGAAGGAAAACCGATCAGCAAAAACGTAACAGTATATGGGCTGGAGAACGTCCGTATACAGCTCACCGATGCTCTAACTAAACCATCCTTAAGCCGTATGACTCTTCGCGGTGGCCCTGTTTCTGATGCGGTGGAATTGTCTTGGGTGAATCTGGGAAACAACCTGTATGCACCTAATTATCCCAAGATCTTTCCGTCTCTTAATGAAGGCGAAACATACACTCTCACAGTTCAGGCCAAAGATGAGATGAACAACGTTAAAGAAAGCTCAGTCGAATTTAACTACCTTCCAAACAATCTCGTCAGGCTAGAGAATCTGAAAACCTTAGCTGTCAATGCTTCTCTCAAAACATCTGACAATACTGCTCTGGCTGTTCTGTATGCCAGCCAGCTGCGTAAAAAGGATGGTTCAATCGCTACAGGGCTTCAGGACGCAGTGCTTACTGTCCGTAAGGACGCTGCATTCGGCGTGACTGTAAA
Organism: Salmonella sp. SSDFZ69; assembly: GCF_004010755.1. NCBI lineage: Bacteria > Pseudomonadati > Pseudomonadota > Gammaproteobacteria > Enterobacterales > Enterobacteriaceae > Salmonella > Salmonella sp. SSDFZ69. The sequence continues at coordinate 210,207 of NZ_CP034832.1, forward strand.
TGGCGTTTCTGCGATGCCAGGTGAAAGCAAAGAGCTTCAACTGGATTTGGGGCTCGGGGACAGCCGTAGCTTTCCTATTTTCCCTGCTGTATCCGGCCTTACTGGCAGATCTGAGTTCATGATTAACATTGAAGAATTAAAATAAAGCAGGGCTGTTTTGCTGAAGCACAACGGCCGCCTTCTGATGCGCCGTAGCCCATGTTGTTGCAAATCAGTCCGACGTTCATTGCGTAAGTAACGCTTACTGCGGACCATGGTAGTGATTAGACTCACTACCATGGTCATTTCACCACATATCTTCTCTGCATTGCTCTTGTTGGGCAGACTAGTAACTCGTCACTAAATTGCAGCTTTTGTCTTGCTAAGTCGCTGGTATAACTGCACTACGAAATCGTCAAAAGATTTTATCCCTCATGTAGATCCAATAAATGATCCCAAAGGTGCCAGAGAGTACAAAGAAGATCCCGGTACGCTGTAGGCCGCATGGTTACTGGGCTGGAGCATTGTCACTGACAACAGTAGCGACATAAGTGACAACGGGAGTGACTTAAAAGACAATGGTAGAGACTATTTCGACGTTGGTAATGATTTTAAGTGACAATGGTAGTGAGGTTAGACTTAAACTTCCACTGTGAGGTAAGGTGACTCGCATTATTTAAATAAATCATTACTTTCAATTACTTGCGACACGAGTCTGCATGTATGCTTCTATTTCTCAAAAATTTATCCACCGAAAATGCCTGTGGCTGTGATTTAGCTTTGACGACAGTTTTTATCAGGGAGGCAAGTTGAGACCTGTATAAGAACTAAGCATTTATTTATCCCCATTTTCCACAAGGTAGTTCCAATAATTAGTACCTTAGTGTTCCTGATAGATCAAAAGAGATCCCCGCTGCCTCCAGGCCAGACGGCACAAGGCCTGAGACGTGATCAGTGACAACAGTAGTGATTATTTTGACATTAGTAGTGATTATTATAACGTTGGTAATGAGTTTTTTGACATCAGTAGTGATCAGAGCGACAATAGTAGTGACTTTTCATTAGATCTTTTTAACTTGATCTGATCCGTTGTTGATAAGAGTTGCAGGTCATTGTATGCAAAGAGTTTTTGCCAAGTTTTAATGAGTGGAGTCGTTTTTTTAGGTAGAACTTATGCACAGATATGGATCATCACAATGATCCATCCAGTGACATAGAGTTCGCTGGGGCTTACTATTCACCAATCTGTTTACACATTCAGTGATAACTTATT
>NZ_CP034833.1:0-33303 GCF_004010755.1 Salmonella sp. SSDFZ69
AGACAAAAAACACGCTTAAAATCAATAAATTAGAGCTACTCTAAGTTTTTAAGTTTTTAAGAAAAACAAGAAAAGATAAGGCTTTTAATGCGTGCGAATATTCAGGAACTGTGGATAACTCAACAAAACCAGCAACGATGATGGTTCCTTACCATAAATCTGTCCCCTGATGATTATTACCCGCAAGCTAAAACAAACATCATCAATCATTAAAACTCATAACTTTCAATAACATAAAATCATCAAAAAAATATTTGATGCCTTATGTATCTCAATTTTCAAGACCATAAATTTGTCCCTAGTTAACTTTAACTTATTGAAATAAATATAATATTCGTGCGTACTGATCCTAATGTCACATCGCAAAAATTCCGCTTCCTCGCTCACTCAGTCGCTACGCTCCTGCCGTTCGGCTGCGGCGAGCGGTATCTCCTTTCTCAAAACCAGAGAGATTCAGATCATATGATCCGTTATTTGATCCTTTTTGGATCTTCCACTAAGAAGCCCTGAATCGCGCTCTGCCGCTTCGTTCGATACAACCATGAGGAAAACCATGCGAAATGAAAAAAATCGCTTAAAATGCGATTCAGAGCGTTTTAGGGAGGTTCTGTTAGTTCTCCTGCATTGCGCCCGTAGTTCGCTAACGCTCACACGCGCAGTACAGCGCCCCGCCATGCTGCAATGCACCAGGGCGGGGTAAACTCGCTTGCGCTCGCGCTAACTGCGGCATTCTGCGGCGCAAATCAGCATAATCATGGCCTGCTGGTCAGTTGGGCTTTGCAGGGTGAAGGGATGGCCTGTGCACCCTGGTACGTTCGTCAGCGGCTGCGCCGCGCTTCGGGGCGATGTGGCTCCTGTGCTGCCCTGGTATTTTCGTTCGCCCCTTCCATCCGCTTACGCGGATTAAAAAACGTGATAACAATCACTTATCGAGTAAAAAAACGGGAGAAAACTTGCAAATACGACTTAAAGGTCGTATTATTGTTTCATCGAAAGGGGAATGGCCCCTCTCACAATAGCCCAGCAGGGCAGGAGATTAAAAAAATGAATATCCAGGAAGCATTAAACGTTTTTGGATTATCCGGCGAATTAACTGAAAAAGATATCAAAGCAGCATACAGAAAAGCCGCTTTAAAATATCATCCAGATCGTAACCCGTTAGGGGCTGAACTGATGAAAGCGGTAAATGCAGCTTTTGATGTATTGATGGCAAATATTGATAAAATAAATCAGTTCCAGAGCACTGATGAACATGCACGATATAATTACGGTGATGACCTGGAAAAAGTATTAAACGTTCTTTCTGGTTTATCTGGTCTGGTATTTGAAGTGATAGGTAACTGGGTCTGGATTAGTGGAGAAACCATTACACATAAGGAAACTTTAAAAGAAATCGGGTGTAAATGGGCGGCAAAGAAAAAACAATGGTTTTATCGTCCAGACGAACATAAAAGTTACTGGAATCGTGAAGAACACACGATAGAAGAAATCCGCGCAAAATACGGTACAACCGGACAGCGCAGGGCGACAGGGTGGCAACGCGTGGAAACCAGAGCGTAACCAGAACGGGGGCGAGAAGCCCCCGATATTATAGCCAGCCCGTCTTTTGGGGCATCGAACCCAAAAAGACGGGAACAGCAGCCACGTAGCAAAAAGGGAAACAGATGAACTCTTTTTTTGAACAATATCACCCTGTCTTTGAAGTTGTCTGCCGTATCCTGGGGAACGGCTGGCGCGTGAACAAACTTGATGATTGTTCGTCTCGTATAAAACTGACGTCACCGCAGTTTAAAAATTACTCTGTGCATATTCGGATGGAAAAAGACCGCTTTTCTGTGGTGGGGAGTGTGGATAGTCGTTCCTGGCGTAGTCCGCATCATGTTTGCACGTTATCCAGAAAACGGAATCCCGTTGATATTGCAGCCGATATCGAGCGAAAAATTCTGGTAAATGCTTCGCAGGAGGTGTTACAGGCGATTGAGTATGAGAAACACCAGGTGGAAAAAAAGGACGAAATTCTGATCCTGAAAGGTATGTTATCGCAACTTGTCCAGCTTGAAAGCTGGTATGGGGCATTGACAGGCTTTAAAGCTGAAAACGGATTGAACGGTAAAGTCACCGAACAGGGCGACAGTTATGATTTACAGATTCGGGGCTTGAGTATAGATCAACTTGTTAAAATTACAGGGTATTTGAAACAGTTATGAGAAAAAATAAAGGTGATGTGACTTATTTTCTTGAAAAAGAAGGTGACAATTACAGGCTTACAAAAAGGATAAAAGCCAGAACAAATGTTAAAATCGGGAACAAAACTACGAAAATTACATTGTATGATGCTGTACTGAATGAGAATGAATTACAACATATTGATTTTACGTGTGCCGGATTAAGGGAAGACGATGAGACGCCAGTTAAGAATTTAATTAAGGAGTTTATGTTAAATGAAACCCGATAATACACCTGAAAATGTAAAAAAATTACGTTTAAAAGCAGGATTAACACAAAAGGAATGCAGTCATATTTATGGTGTTGGGCTAAGAACCTGGCAGAAAAAAGAGGAAGTTAATACTCAAAACAGTCAAAGTCTGTCACTGGTTGAGTTTGAGTTTCTTTTGTTACTTGCAGGAGAACATCCTGAATACGTGCTCTGCAAAAGGGAGTCAAAATAAAATGACCTGTGATGGTTTTATATTAGTACCTGGAGTTGCGCTCGTAGCTCGCTGACGCTCACACGCGCAGTACAGCGCCCCGCCATGCTGCAATGCACCAGGGCGGGGTAAACTCGCTTGCGCTCGCGCTAACTGCGGCATTCTGCGGCGCAAATCAGCATAATCATGGCCTGCTGGTCAGTTGGGCTTTGCAGGGTGAAGGGATGGCCTGTGCACCCTGGTACGTTCGTCAGCGGCTGCGCCGCGCTTCGGGGCGATGTGGCTCCTGTGCTGCCCTGGTATTTTCGTTCGCCCCTTCCATCCGCTTACGCGGATTAAAAAACGTGATAACAATCACTTATCGAGTAAAAAAACGGGAGAAAACTTGCAAATACGACTTAAAGGTCGTATTATTGTTTCATCGAAAGGGGAATGGCCCCTCTCACAATAGCCCAGCAGGGCAGGAGATTTAAAATGAAATGCTCATCTGTTTTTACTTCAACCACTAATCATGTTTTCACATTCGAACGAGTAACGCTTTGCACTATTATCCTTATGCATAAGGATACTGGACAACAGTATGTTGTCATATTTACTGATAACAATAAAATTCGTGACTATAAAGCCGGAATTGTTCCTCAGTTTGGCGAACTTAAGCAGAGTGATGTTGATTTAGTCCTTTTCTACAGGGACGAATATGAAAAATATTTTGATTCATTAAAAGATGGCGATGAATGCTTGAGTTTTAAAGATTTTATTGAGTGTCTTTGTTAAGCATTATGAATGCAGGGGCATCCCTGCATTTTCTGGAAATTTCAATATTGATTCTGAAATTGTCTATTAACATCAATGCAAGGGAAATTCATGAAAACGTTAAAACAAGCCGCAATGCAGTTTGCATCTGATCTGCGTAATAATCGCTGTTTTAAAGCTGCTTATAATGATGCTCTGTTAGAGCTTGATCGGGAAGATTTAAACGCCATTGTACAATGCACATTTCTTTTTGAGCCAAAACGAACATTAGCCGAACTTGATAAATTAATTAAAAAGATAGAAGTAGAAGAAGATTATGAGTTTTGTGTATCCCTTGATAAAGGTAAAGGATTACACGAAGTCAGAACATTTAAAAGTGAGCGTGAGGCGTTGGATGCTTATCGCATTTTGACTCTTTACGGATACACAGTAACTATAGAAAAGAAGGAGGGTAATGACTGACTATTCAAGGTGTGATCAGGTTGTTCCACCAACCTGATCACGTTATCGACAATCAAAACTGAATGAGGTTTTTAAATGTCAACGCGGCAGATCGTACAGCTTGCTGATTCCCTTGTCAAAGGCTGGGAAACCAGAATTCCGGCAATGAAATTTAGCGAATGGGATCAATTCCGGTGGTGGTTAAACTACTTGCAAGGGTATGAAATGTTTTAAATAAAAAAAGGGGCTTTCTGCCCCTTTGTATTTTTTGACAAAAATGCCATGTGTAACTATAATTAGTTGCATATCTATAGGGGATGGATTTATGGGGAAAACAGATAAGCTACTGGCAAAGTTTTTAAACAGTAAAAAAACGTTTGAATGGGATGAACTGGTCGTTTTGTTTTCCTCTTTGGGATATGTCAAAAAGGAAATGCAGGGGTCAAGAGTGCGGTTTTTCAATGCTGAAATCAATCACACCATATTAATGCATCGTCCACATCCGGAAAGTTATATCAAAGGTGGTACGCTGAAAGCAATTAAACAGAATCTGAAAGAGGCTGGATTATTATGAAACATTTAAAATATAAAGGATATTTAGGCACGGTTGAACCCGATTTTGAAAATAATGTCCTGTATGGAAAACTGGCGTTTATTCGGGACCTGGTAACTTATGAGGCTTCTACATTAGCTGAACTGGAACAGGAGTTTAAAACATCTGTTGATCTGTATTTACAGTCTTGTGTGGAGGATGGAAAGGAACCTGATACCCCGTTTAAAGGCGTGTTTAACGTCAGGCTTGATCCAGAACTGCATCGTCGGGTAGCAGAAATGGCGATGGAAGAAGATTTATCGTTGAATGCCTTTGTTAATAAGGCTCTGGAAAAAGAAGTCAGCAATCATCGCGCAGGGGCTTAATTGCCCTTGTTTTTATGCCCTGTAAGGGCATGGGAGGCGCTTTGCGCCGGAAGCCCCGCAGCGCAGCGAGGACTTAAAAAGCGTTACGGCTTCAGCCGTAACAATTCCCAGCCCTGCCAGGCCTGTTTTTTCTTTCACAAATCTTTCAGCTATACGTTTGCCTGATGGTCGAAGACGAAAGAATCTTTCAGCAACGAAATCTGGACATATGCAGCGACGATTTTATAGCCAGGCACAGTGCCACATATGGTACAATCAATGCAGGATAGACAATCCGATGTCAAATGTTAACATTTGAATCAGATTGTCCAAAAACGATGTTTTTGCCTGTGCCTGCCGCAGGCTCTGTTGGGGTGACTTATGAAGATGATAGCGTTCAGGCTAAGTGATGATGAGTTAAAATTTGCAGAACATAACGCTATTTTAAGTGGATTTACCAGTATCAATGCTTTTGCTAAGCATAACGTGCTTAATATTGAAACCAAGCCTGTTAACATCCCAGTTAATAATGAACCAGCAAAGCTGGTATCAGTGCGTCTTTACCCTCATGAAATAGAACTTGTTAAACGTAATGCTGCTCTTCACGGCATGAGCATGAGCAGAGAAATTGCTATTCGTGTGCGTCAGTCTTTGTTAAAGAGTGAAGTCTGTCTTTACCCTGATGAAGTTAAGGAACTTAAAAAACTATCAACTGCTGTAGATCGTGTTGGTCGCAACATTCATTTTATCATAAAAGGTGAAAGATTCTGTACGGTTAACGATCCAGATTTCAGAAAAGACGTTATTGAAGTGATTGAACTGTGTAAGCAAATTGATTCAAAACTTGAAACGTTAACCAAGAGTGTTGTTAACAGATTTGGGTGATTTATGGGTGTGTATGTAGAACAGGAATACCGTATTAAACGCGCTAAAGGGACTGGGCGTGATCCGAAATCTCCTAAGTTATCGGGAAGACATATACATGCCAGTAAATCGGCTTTTAATCATAAAGTCAGACATGGTGCGGACAAGAAAGCATATACCTGGACACCTACAAAAGAAGTCACTTTTAAAATCACTGGCTCAGGTAAAACAGCCGCAGGCATCAAAAATGGTATTGATTACATTACCCGTAATGGTGAACTTGAGGCTTACTGTTATGATGGAAAAGGTTCAGAGCAAACAGGGAAAGGAGAAGACTTTAATAGGGAGTTTACTTCAACTTTATCTAAAGGAAATGATTACTCCAGGACATATCGTGGAGAAAACATCGATCATGTGAAAAACATGGTCTTTTCACCACCACCAGAAGCTGGAGTAAGCAGGGAAGACGCTCTGAAAGCTACGGTAGAATTTCTTAAAGAGACTTATCCAAACCATGCTTTCGTTGCCGTATACCATGATGATAAAGAAGATCATCCTCATGTACATGTTAATATTAAACTTCGTGATGAAGAAACAGGAAGAAGATTAAGACTTACTAAATCTGAAACCAGGAAGTTCAGAAACGGTTTTCATAGAAAACTGAAAGGTATGGGATATGATGTTACCGCTACCTGGAAAAAAGATCCCGAACGTAAACGGGAGATTGAGCGATTACAGGCTGAAAATCCGAAAAGACTCCGGAATGTTTACAAGGTGGTGGATTTTGGGGAGACTTCATATCAGAATAAGGCAGGGGAAAAACGAACACCTTTCCTCACTTATGAAACTTTAAAAGGTGGAAAACAGGTTACGATTTGGGGTAAAGACCTGAAAAATCATTTCGAGTCTGAAAAGCTCCAGCCAGGAACGCTTATCAAAGTAAAAAAACTGGCTCCTACGCTTGTACGTAGTCCAATGTTTAATGATGATGGAACTGTTGCAGGCTACAGGGAAACGCATCGCAATAACTGGCAGATTGAAAATATTGCCCTTGAGCGGAACAGAGAACGTCAGGTTCATGAGCGTGAAACCAGGCAGCCGGAAGAGAGCGACGTTAAAAAGCAGCTATCCAGAAAACATGAGCAAGGTCACAATATCGGGTTTGCTCTTGAACACGGGTTTACAAAGGATTCAGAAGAACATAAAAAACTAAGAATACAGCAAGAGAGGAACTGGAAAGGCCTGGGATTTTAATTTGATTTTGGCGCAGGTGAACAAAGCGGCTACTTTGCTCACCTGCTGATCACAACAACCTACGAGGGAGGTTATCATGACTGAGCATGATGCTATCTGCATTTCTGGACTTCATCAAATTTTTAGTGATGAAGAACATTTGAGTGAGCAACAAAAAGACATTATTCTGATGTACGCTTATGGCTATACCCTGAATGAAATTGCTGATTTCAAAGGACTAAAGCCTTCAACTGTCAGAAAATATCTCGATTCTGTAAGAGCTGAACTGGGAGGTGTCTCGTTGGCAGGGATCAGAACACTGGTACTCATTCGGACTAATGCCCTTCTCGTGTCAAGTCTTTCCAGGATCAGTGAGAGGGGGAATTTATGAAAAAATATCTGCTTTTTGCTTTGCCGTTCTTCGTTGTTGGTTGTAGTGAAGAAGTAAAAAGTGTGGATTGGTGGGGGCAGCATCTTACGGAAGCTAAACAAAAGCAGGCAGAGTGTGAGAAGTCTGGCTCTGATTCTCAGAACTGTAAGAATGTTAAACAAGCATTGTTTATTCAGTCTCAGAAGGATGCTCCAGTCCCTACATTCGATTAACTAATGTTTCAATCATACTAGAGCGCCCATATGGGCGCTTTTTTTTGCATGATCACACGAATCATAATATGACCATTTTGTCAATGTTATTTGATCGTATTGTTGAGCATTGTTATTTTGCGAATCATGTTCGCATCTAAAACAAATCCAAAACACACTTATAGTGGATTGATTAAATGAAGGAGAAATCAGATAAGTCATCGGAAAAAGGGGTTTATGTCACGATAAAACTCGATCCCAGGTTGAATGCATTTATCGAAGAGAAAACGAAAACATCTTTGCTTAGTAAGAGGAAGCAAATTATTTACTTATTAATGCAGAGTATGCGTATTGATGGATATATGGAGCGTTAGCTATGGCGTCTTTATTCCCAGCCTTGTTGCTGTGTGCGGCGTCAGTTCATCCGGATACGATAAATGATATTGCACGGGTCGAGAGTGGCTTCAATCCTTATGCTGTGGCTGAAATTATTCCTGAAAGGGAACGCGGTAGCTATGGCAAAAGTGTTATCAGTCATATGCCCAAAAGTAAGGAGGAAGCTCTAACAGTTATCAGAGAAATTGAAAACAGAAAAAGACGTTATTCTGTCGGATTGATGCAGATTACCAGCAGTAATTTTTCTTTTTATTCCACGTCCGCAGAAAAACTCCTTGATTCGTGTGAAAACTTGTCTGTTTTCGAAAAGATTATCGTGGATTGTTATAAACGAGGGAGGAGCCTGGAGAATGCGCTTAGTTGTTACTATACAGGAAATTTTAGTAACGGTAAGCGAAAAGAAAAAGAATTTAATAATACAAGTTATGTTGAGCGAATTGGTTATACAGGGAACGAAAAAAAATATGTTGTACCAGGTACAAGAAGCAACGGGGGAGAACAGCGAAAAAATCGTTCACACAATGCGTCAGTTATCTGGCCCGAAACCATTCTGAAATCTGCTTTTGTTGATAACTCACATCCAACAAAAGTTATTAATTAACAGGACTTATAAAATGTCATTTAAGAAATCAGTATGTAATCGTATCAGTTCATCTGTCACTGCTGTAATGCAGCGTAAAAATAAGGTAGTTATGGCAGTCGCCGGGGCAACAGTTGCATCACCGGCCTTTGCGGATGGATTTTCAAAAGCGGAAACACTGCTGGAAAAGGTTAAAACAGGGCTTAGTGGCCTTTCACTGGTCACGGTGACTATTGCCTGTCTGTGGGTCGGCTACAAGGTTCTGTTTGGTGGAAGCACGATTCGTGAATGCTCACCTATCATCATCGGGGCAATTGTTATCGCCAGTGCGGCTGAAGTTGCATCAATGATGGTTAACTAATAAAGCGGGGACGATAGTATGTCTACACTTTATAAAGCGATGACACGCCCTGCTATGTATGTGGGTGTTCCTGTCGTCCCTCTTACTGTGGTTGCAGGGGCGTTATTTCTGGCGGGGGTTTATATCAGCAAGCTGATCTGGCTGGCTATTCCTGTCGCGGTTTTTGTTCTCAGAATGATCACTAAACAGGACGACCACATTTTTAACCTTTACTTTCTTAAGCTGAAAATGCTCGGAAACTCAGTGTGTAATCGTTTTTTTGGCGCACGAGCGTTCCTCTCCGGACAATATGAAGCTGTTGAAATTGATGAGTTTGTTAATGCCATGAAACTGAATGAGCGAATCACTACTGGTAAATATATACCCTATTCAAGCCATGTTGATAAAAATATTGTCAAAACAAAGAACGGTGATTATGTAGCGACATGGCAACTGATGGGGATTAACTTTGAGTCAATCTCTGCGGAGATGTTAGAAACTATTGACTCACAGGTTGCCACTCTTGTTCGTTCATTTTCCGGACTGCCCGTTTCATTTTATAACCATTCATGCAGGGCGAGTTTTTATGATGCCTTTACCACAAAATCAGGTAATAAATATGCTGATATAATATCAGATTGTTACTATGGTTCGATGAAGAAAAATAAATTCAAGGGGAACACTCTTTACTTTACGCTGATCTACAGACCAGATGGGCGTGTAGAAAAACTGGAAAAACGCAAAAAAAGTATTAAAGAAAAGAAAGATGATATTAACATTCATGTGAAGAGAATGAATGAAATGATTAATACATTCTCTGGCGCTCTTGATAAATTTACCTGTAAACTTCTTGGTATGTATGAGGAGAACGGAAAGGTATTTTCTTCTCAACTGTCATTCTATAATTATCTTCTGACAGGGAAGTTGCAAAAAATCAGAGTCACTGATTCTCCGGTGTATAACGTTCTTGGTGGAGTGGATGTATTTTTTAATCATGATACCGGACAGATATGCCGCATTGATGGAAATAAATTCTTTCGTTCTATTGAAATTAAAGATTTCTGTAGTGAGACTGCATCCGGTGTTTTTGATGTGCTCCAGTATTCTGATGCTGACTATATTATTACGCATTCATATACATCCATGAGCAAATCAGAAGCATTGAGTACCATTAAACGTGCGGAAAAACAGTTAAAGAGTACAGAAGATGATGCGGTTACTCAATTGCAGGAACTGGAAAAGGCAAAAAATGATATTGTGTCCGGTGATATATCCTTTGGTTACTACCATTTCACGCTAATGGTAATGGCGGACAGTATCAGGGAGCTTGACGAATCTGTAAGTAAAATTACGGCAGACTTTACTGACCTGGGCATTATTCCGGCATTGTCAACCATGTCATTGCCAGCGGCATATTTTGCCCAACTTCCGGCGGTTTTTCATTTAAGGCCGCGTTTATCTCCGGTATCGAATGTAAATTTTGTTGAACTGGCATCATTCCATAATTTCTACCAGGGGAAACGCGATAAAAACTGCTGGACAGAAGCGGTTGCTATTCTCAAAACACCAAGCAAACAGGCGTATTATCTGAATTTACATAACTCAGTACTGTTTAAAGATGAAACAGGTGAAAAGAATCTTGCTAATACTAAAGTTATAGGAACGGCGGGTTCAGGTAAGACAATGTTTCTGTCATATCTTGCCTGTTCATTACAGAAATACAATAACCCCGAAACTTTTGCTGATTCTGCAAAAAATAAGAAGTTAACGTGTGTCTTTCTTGATAAGGACAGAGGGGCTGAATTATGTATCCGAATGCTTGGTGGGGAATATTACACCGTAAAAAGCGGTGAGCCGACAGGATGGAATCCTTTTGCTCTGGAGGCAACAAAACGTAACCGTATTTTTGTCAAGCAACTGATGGAGATTCTGTGTACCAGAAATGGTGAAAGATTATCGACAAGAGAAAGATTGCTTATTAGCGAAAGTGTTGATGCTGTGATGGATTTTCCTCCTGGCGAAATGCGGGAATATGGCATTACCAGAATGCTTGAGCATCTTATGCAGAGAGATGATCGGGATGAGCAGGAGAACGGGATTATCCTTCGTTTGTCCCAATGGGCTAATGGTCAGGCTCATGGCTGGGTTTTTGATAATGCTAAAGACACATTCAATATTCAGCATGTCAATAATTTTGGCATTGATGGCACCGAGTTTCTTGATGATCCGATGGTATGTGCACCAATTACTTTCTATCTGCTGTATCGCATTACGCAGCTTCTGGACGGTCGGCGTCTTGTTATCTTCCTGGATGAGTTCTGGAAATGGCTACAGGATGAAGCATTCAGCGACTTTGTCTATAACAAGCTGAAAACAATTCGTAAGCTGAACGGGCTGGTTATTCCGGCAACTCAGTCTCCGGATGAAATACTGAAGAATAAGATTTCACGGGCTGTGGTTGAAGTATGCAGCACCAGTATTTATCTGGCTAACCCTGATGCCGATTACAATGATTATGTGGAAGGGCTTAAGCTGACACCAGAAGAATTTAATATTGTTAAAAATCTTGATCCAATGTCGAGACAGTTCCTGATTAAAAAAAGCAGTCTTAAAAAGGGGGATGGTAAATCATTTTCAGCACTTGCGACACTCGATTTATCGGGACTTGGTGGATATCTGAAAATATTGTCTGCCAGTGCAGATAATCTGGAAATTTTTGAAAGTATTTATCATGAAGGAATGGAGCCTGATGACTGGGTTCCTGAATATCTCGAACGGGCAATCTGACAGGTGAATTTATGAAACGTGTAAAAACATTGATGCTGATATCATTATTGACGGCTTCATTTTATAGTAGCGCAGGAATTCCGGTTGCTATTGATGCCAGTCCGGAATGGGCTGTTGAAGCCGCAAGATGGACAGAACGACTCAAACAATGGTCCGAAACTGCGCAACATTATCAGAGTCAGATTCAGGCATATAAAGACCAGTTAGCCACGGCAACAGGTATAAGGAATATTGCGGCATTCACAAATGAACTAAGTAATCTACAATCAGAACTGACAAATATTTATAAGCAGGGGAACAGTTATATTTCTGATTTTACCAGTAATCCCGAAGGTGCATTGAGCAGCCAGGCTAAAAATCTGTTCAGCAAGTATGGAGCCTTCGATATGTGTAATACGGGCTATGAACGTAATGATAATCTCTGTAAAGCACGGATTGTGTCAACGGCTGCCAGTATTGAACAGGGAAATGAGATCAATAAGCAGTTATCAAGTGCAATGTCTCAGATTCAGAGTTTAAGTAGCCGAATTGAGGCTTCAAAGGATATCAAAGAATCCCAGGATTTGGCTAACGCATTACAGGCGCAGTCGTTAAAAATGCAGGCGATAAAAATGCAGTATGATGTCTGGAATAATAAAAATAAAGCAGATCATGAGATGTTGGTCACACAAGAACAAGAGGCCTTTATTAAACAGCAGAAAGAAGCTGAACCATTAACTTTTGATTAAAAGGTGGATATATGGCTCAGGGGTTTTTCGTTAAATATAATTCTACCGTTATGGATTCGGTAGATAAAATCAGCTCCAGTTATCAAACACAATTTGCTAATGATATTATGTCGTTAGCAACGGTATCGGTTACGTTATATGTACTATGGAAAGGATATCAAATACTTGCCAGTAAAACTCAGACGCCCTTGCAGGATTTAGTATGGGATCTATCAAAATTTGCAATCATAATCATGTTTATAACTAATGCGGATGGGTATTTAACTGCGGCTACTGATGCGTTGCAAGGCATGAAAGATGGTTTTTCTGGAGGGGTGAGTGTCTGGCAAACTTTAGATAACTTATGGAAAAGTACGCAAAATCTTGGTGCGGAAATATACTCTTTAGATAAATCAACATATGTTAAAGATCAAGGTGTAGTTGGTCAGTTTTTAATATGGACTGGCTCGCTTATTTTAATGGCTGTTAGTGTGGTTGTTTTTTTAACAGCAGATGTAACGATGAAACTCCTGATTATTACAGCACCGATATTTATCTTTTGTCTCATGTTTGGTTTTATTCGGAGCATGTTTAATAATTGGTTACAATCGTTATTCTCCAGTATTCTGACAGTTCTATTTGCCAGTTTAGTGATTCGGATAGCAATGGATTTTCAAGGGATGATCCTTTCCCATGCTATTCGTGCTGCACAAACAGGGAATGTAAATCTTGTATCTACAGGTGCTATGGGCTTTATGGCTGGGTTTTTGGGGGCTTTATTGGTTCTTATAGCTAAAGGTTTTGCTGTCCAGTTAGCAGGTGCAGGTGTTGAAGGTGCTGTTCAGGGCGCAGCCATGATGGGGCTGGGTGCTGCTGGTATGGCTACTGGTAAGTCTCTGATGCTTGGCGGTCGTGCTGGTTTAGGTTTTGGCTTAGGGATGGCCGGAAGAACGGGCATGAATTCTTTATCAGGGAAAGCAGGGAATCTGATGGGGCGTGGTGCGCGAACAGCCGCTGAATGGGCGGGTGAAAAGGGATATCAGGCGCTGGCTCCGACAGGTGCTTTGGGGATGAAGGCGAGAAGACTTGCATCCCTGGAAAAAGCACGAGCGAGGAACGCCGCATGAAAATAATGAAACGTTTTTTTTATGTGATGTCCCTGAACTGGATACTGGTGTTCGTTGATAAACATATCACCTCCGGATGGAGCAGGAAGAGAAAGCTAATAACCCAGCTTGTTATTTTAATCACGGGAATTACCTTATTTAAGGTCTTAGGTGGAATCAGTCAGAGCTGGTTGTGACATGCTTCATTATTTTGTCATGATACTTTATTTTGTCCTAATCCTTCTTTTAGGAGTGTTTACCTGCTTCGCAGGAATAAGACTTGGTTTAGGGCTTGCGGGGAAATGGAGAAAGGGTATGGATCTTCGCTTTTTGCTTCTTATTGGTGGGATTCTTTTTCTTCATCTTGGCCTTTATCTCTTAAAGGTGTTCGTGAACGCTTAATAAGGTGAATTTATGCGATGTGTGATTCTTTTGTTTTTCCTGTTTCAGATTTCCGGATGTACCACAAGGAATAACCTTCCTTCTGATGTTTCCGGCGAACTGGAACCCATTAACCACAGCCAGGTAATCAGTTATGAGTGAAAAAATCGAAAAGAAGATTGAGACAGCTAAATCCTTCGAAAGACAACTCTATGCAGAAAATGAACGGTCTAAGAAAAATGCATGGCGTGTTGCAGTGGCAGCATCATTACTGTCCTTATGTCTTGGGGCTGCAATTTGTGTTCTTGTGCCATTAAAAGAAAAAGAGCTTGCTATTGTGGCTGTTGGCGAAAAAACAGGCCGTACAGAACTGATTACTCAGGTTAAACAGGAAAAGATCCTGCAATCTGAAGCACTTGGGCGGTATTTTGTAAACACGTATATTACTTTACGTGAAGGTTATAATTATCCGTCTCTTCAGTATGATTATGAGACTGTACAGCTATATAGCTCGAATACAGTAAAGGACGATTATCTTCGTCTGTATAACAGCGATATGGCTCCTGATAAAATTTATCATAATAACGGTTCTTACGTTGCGGTTGAGGTCATCTCCAATATTATTTCTGACGCAACCGCGCCAGATAAACTGGCCTCTGTGCGCTTTAAAAAAACGACGAGAAACTTCACGACCGGACAGGTTTCAGTTTCATACTGGACGGCTCGTGTGACATATCGTTTTGAACCAGAAAAGTCGGTTAAAAGTTCCAGTCGTGAGCTTAATCCTCTCGGTTTTACTGTAACCAGTTACCAGACAGATCGGGAAGTCAGGGGGGAATGATGAAGAAATTATTTATTGCTACATGTTTATTGCTTCCTGGGCTTGTGTATTCAGCAGCGACTCCGTTACCTTCTGGATTTGATGCAAGGATGCAGACTGTGAGTTATAACGGTGCGAATACGACCGTTATCCGGTCAAAGACAGGATTTCTCACATCAGTTGTTTTTGATGAAGGTGAGGCTGTTATCAGTGCAAAGGCTGGTTTTCCTGCCGGATGGGAAATCACAACCGATGATAATGTTGTTTACATCAATCCGCGTCCCGTTGTTCAGGAACAGGAAGGCGATGAAGGCGAAAAACTGAAAAAGGTTTTCCAGCCAACAGAAAAGGAATGGGATACGAATCTTTTTGTCAGAACAACAAAGCGGATTTACAGTCTGGATCTAATCCTTCTGTCAGAAGAAAAACAAGCGCAACCTGCTTATGTTGTACAATTCCGCTATCCATCAGAAATAGCGAAAAAGAATGCAGAAGAAGTAAGGCTGGCAAAAGAAAAACAGGAAAAACTCAGACAGAAGAAACTGATTTCTGAAAGTTTTGAAAAAGCCGATGCGCCTAAAAACTGGAATTATTTCATGCGAGTCAATGAAAAATATGACAGTCGTCGTATCGCCCCTGATTTTGCTTATGATAATGGCATATTTACCTTTTTAGGTTTTAACTCAGGGAAAGTATTCCCAGCTCCATTTGCTGTAAGAGATGGTCAGGAACAGACACTTGCTTTTAATGTGGAAACAAAAGGCAAGTATAAAATTATGGTTATCCACAACGTTAATGACAAATTTGTTTTACGCTATGGAAACAGCGTTGTTGGTGTTGTGAATAAATCTTTCGGAAAAGTATTAACCGACCAGAGGAATACATCTTCTCCTGCGGTAGAACGTGTTGAGGTGAATAATGACTGATATGAAAAAAACAGATGATTTAGTTGATGATGCGAATCAGTCAAAGCTGGAAAGTAAACCCGTTCATGATATCGGTGATATCAGGAACAAAAATAATCGTATGCGTTCTGGCTTTCTGTTTGGTCTGATGGCTGTATTAGTTATTGGTATTTTTGCGCTGAAAACATATAAAAATTATTTTGCAGATGACCAGCAGAAAGCATCAGAATCAACAGGCGATACCAGCATTTCTCAGGTAAGTAAAATCCGTACTGGTCTTGGTCAGAATTTTGACCCTGTTGAGAACAAAGCAATTATCAATCCAGGCGCTACTGGTTCTGGTAATACTGTTTCTGACGGTCATAAAGAAGTGCCACAGGAGGGGTTCAGGAAATATTTGTCAATACCTGTTGCTGGTCAGGGAGGGAGTCAGACTGGCGCGAGTGGCAGCAGCAGGACATCGCAGACATCAGAGCCACAGGAAGAAAGGAAAGAATCAAAAGAAAATGTGCCTGGTAAATCAGGAATGAAAGTAACTGCGATTAATCTCGATCCTGATCTCTATATTGAGGAAAACAGGCTTATACCGTGTGCTTTAACCACACGCTTTGTTTCTGATGTTGCAGGTCGTATCAGTTGTGTTTTTACAGAAGATGTATGGAGTGCTAATCACCACACAAAATTACTGGAACAGGGAACTAAGGCTTTTGGTCGTTACCAGACCGGAACGCTGAATCATGGACAGGGCAGAATGTTCGTTATGTGGGAGCAGTTGCGGACGCCTGATAATAAACGAATCGATATGGTAAATACAGCAGCAGCTGGTCCCCTGGGAGAAGCGGGCATTGATGGATGGATCGATTCTCACTTCTGGGAGCGTTTTGGTGGTTCTCTTATGCTCAGTATGGTTCAGGATGTAGCGGCGGCGGCGGCGGATAATGCACCTGGTAAAGATCGTAATGTGGATTATACCGAAAACTCACGACAGGCAATGGCTGAAATGGCTAAAGTCGCACTTGAGAATTCGATAAATATTCCTCCAACAATGTATAAAAACCAGGGTGACATAATCACTATTATGGTCGGGGAAGACATTGATTTTTCTGATATCTATGAGTTAAAGGTAAAATAGTATGAGTGGCGTTATTCCTGTCAGCATTAGCAATAAATCGCTCGATTTTTATAAAAATCAAGTATTCCAGTCTTTTCTTGATATTGAAGGGCTAACAGAAATTGCTGTCAACCGTCCTGGTGAAATCTGGACGGAAATTAATGGTGACTGGACATTCCATAATAATGACAGTGTGACCTTTGATTTTTGTAAACGTTTTTCTCATACGCTGGCATCATTTCGGGGAGATGAAATCGGCGAGACCAAGCCATTACTTTCAGCAACACTGGAATCAGGAGAACGTGTACAGGTCGTTTTTCCTCCTGCATGTGAGAGAAATACTATTTCAATCACTATACGTAAACCATCGACACGGCAGATAACACATAAAGAATATGTGGCGAACGGTTTTTATGATTATGTCCAGTCAGGAAAAAAACACAGGACATACGATGATGAGCTTCTTGATTTATTCAGAGCGAGAAATATCGCTGCTTTTATGGAGCTTGCCGTAGCAGCAGGGAAAACCATTGTATTTGCCGGAGCAACGGGTTCCGGTAAAACAACTTATATGAAGAGTCTTATCGATTTCATACCATTGAATACACGGCTGATTACGATTGAAGATGCAGAGGAAATCAAATTTTTTATCCATAAAAATTATGTGCATCTTTTTTACCCTTCGGAATCCGGCAGTGATTCCGGCTCTATCATAACAGCAGCGAAATTAATCAAATCCTGTTTGAGGATGAAACCTGACAGAATTTTACTGGCGGAAATTAAAGGTGGCGATGCCTGGGATTTTGTGAAAGTTGCTGGTTCTGGTCACAGTGGAAGCATGACGTCCATTCACGCGGCCTCGGCAAAAGATGCCATCATTCAGATGGTGACAAAATGTTATCAGAACAGAGAATGTCAGAATCTTCCTTTTGATGTTCTTCGTAAAATCATTATGGACAGTATTGATATTGTTGTTCATGTAGGCAGGGATGGTGTTGTCAGGCATATGAGCGACATCTATTACAAAGGGGCTGAATGTGAAAACTTTTAATAAGTCGCAATCTGTTTTTATATTCGCTGTTATGCTTGTTGCGGCATGGTTTGCAGGTTCATTTATTTTCTTTGTGCTTTACTTCAGCCAGATAAAGAATCTGAAACCATTGAAGGCTGTGTTCAGATCCATTGATGCGTACAGGATGGATATTTTTACAGACAGCCTTACTTTATCTGTTGTGACTACGGATATCAGAGTTTTAGCCTTTGTTGCACTTGGAGCAGGATTTGTCGTGTCTCTTATCATCCCTGTTGCGGCGTTGATAAAACTGAACGAGAAGAAAGAAAATATTTTCGGTGATGCGCGATTTGCAACAATTAATGATATTCGTGAGTCTAACAGTTTCACGCTTGACGGTGACGAAAAAGACGGGATTATCGTTGGTATAAAAGACAAGAAAATCATACGCTATGTGGGAGCAGCATTCAGTGCTATGGGAGCCGGAACAAGGGCTGGTAAAGGTGCTGGTATAGTCATCACTAATCTTATGAAGTACTGGTGGAGTGTTATTATTCTCGATCCAAAAAGGGAGTGTTTTAATATCACCAGTCTTATCAGGAAGGTGATTTTAGGTCATGAGGTTTATAAATTTGATCCCTTTAGTTCGGTAACGCACCGCTTTAACCCTTTGTATTATGTCAGCATGGGAACGAGTGAAGGTTTTAATCAGCTTGAAAATCTTTCGTTGATTATTTACCCCTATAAGACAGATGGTGCGGATGCTGGTAGCTATCTTAATAAGACGGCGGGTGGTGTTTTTAAATCTTATGCTGTCGCTTTATGGTTTATGATTAAGAATGATAAGGCTGGACTAAAAACGCTTGATATTGAGCCTGTCTTCTCAATGTCTAAAATTAATCAGCTTTTTGAGCGTGCAGAACCCGAACATCTTCTTTCATTCATGAATGATATTCGTTCAGAATTAAGGGGGAAAGACAAAACGCTTGCTGATATTGGTGTCGCTGGCCTTAAGGCATTCATTGAGATGGAGGATAAAACAAAAGCACAACTCAAAAGCAACTTTCTTAATGGATTATCACCGTTTGCTAACCCCAATGTGGCAAATGCTACTGATGGAAATGATTTTGATTTGCGGCAGGTGCGGAAAAAGCGGATGACAATTTATTTCTGTATTTCTGGTGATAATGCCAGGTTGGCTGAAAAAATAACAAATATTTTCTTTCAGCTTGCTATACAGGTGAATCTTGAAAAGATGCCAACGGATGATCCGGAAATAAAGCATGACTGCCTTTTTCTACTGGATGAATTCCCGTCAATTGGTGCTGTAGATTACATCAAGAGTAAATCTGGTCTCATTGCTGGTTACAAGCTGAAATTGTTGATTGTTTACCAGGTCGGCTCTCAGCTTGAGGAAATCTACAGTTATGCAGGCAGTAAAACATTACTGGCAAGTGCACCCTGCAAAATTGTTTATTCCGCTTCTGATGTTAAAGATGCGCGGGAGTTATCAGAAGCGATGGGGACACGAACAGTAACTATCGGTTCGAAAAGCAAAAGTCGTAGTCGTGGAGGAACATCGAGATCTGAATCAGAAAGCCTTATTGAGCGTCCACTGGTAACAACAAATGAACTACTTACACTGAAATTTAGTGAAGAAATCCTGGCAATGAAGGGAGAAAACCCGATTCGTTGTGAAAAGGCATTCTACTATCTCAATGAGTATTTCTTTGGTGACTTTGTGAAGGTTGCTCCGGAACTTGCAAACATTTTCCCCAGGAAGAAAGGAAAGCTGGTTATGCCTCCACAGAAAGTATTTGAAAATGAAATCGTCGCAAAAGGGTATCTGGTAGTAAAAGATGTTCCTGATCTCGATAAAGCGGCATAAAGGAGAACATGATGAAGAAGTTAGTGTTTTTATTGATTTCCATTCTTGCTGGTTGTTCATCACCGCCAGAGCCAACACCCGTGCAGTTTGAAAAGGCAAATGAAGTGATCAATCCCTCATTGCCATATGTCCCCGATTTTCACGGTGTCATAAAGTCAGACGTTAGCGGTAAAGGATGGGTTTATGAGATCACTTCCTTATCCGGAGTACAGGCCAGAACGCCGACGTTTTATTACGCTCTGGCTCATGCGGACAGGATTGTAGTGACAACACATGATGCTGGGCTGTGGTTTCGAATCAGAGATCTGTTGAAGATGGAAGGGGCAACAGCAGTCGTGGAATGGCGAAACGAGAAAAGTTTTTTACCTGAACAGGTAAAAATAGTTTTCATTAAAGCACAAAATGAGGTGAAAAATGACTGGAAAAAATAGAGTGGTTTTACCAGCCTTGCTGGCGTTAGGATTAATATCAACAAATGCTAATGCATCTGACCCTTGCGCTTCGGTACTTTGCTTATATGGAAAAGCAGTCGGGCAAGGTGGAGGGAGTGAATGCAGAAGTGCTGAAAAGGATTTTTTTAATATTCTGAAAAAGAAAAAAGGAAGCATTCGCTGGAGTAAAACTTTTGATGCCCGTAAAGCATTTCTGAATCAGTGTTCAACGGCTGATCCTGCTGCTATATCAAAAATCATGAGTAAGTTTGGTCGTGTCAGAGGTTAATTAAAACCTGATAACCGCGCCAACGGGTATCAGGGTACTGCAAGTATCACATTTCGCGCCAACGAAATGTGATGATTAGTTACAATCACTGAGGTTAGAAATGAAAGTAACCAAATCTATTATAGCTATTTTATTGTGCTTATCTGCTGGTAGTGCATAAGTGGATGTAATAAAAAATGCTCGTGCCTTTTTGAAAGGAACCCTCGATCTGAGCGTTCAGGAAGCAGATGAAGATATAGAGGAAAGGGAAGAACTTTATAAAAAGAACGGGGCACAACCTGACTATTTAAGTTACCTGGAGGATTAACACATGCAATATGCATTGTTTGATGGATTTGAACGAAAGTTTTTGCTGGATGCTCTTGAATTCGGTGTTCTGAAGGACTGGAAAGAAAATCCGGTAAAAGAACTTCCTGATATTGATGAATCTGCTCACCCCTTCCATATCTGTTATGGTGGATATTTATTAAACCCTGGTGTTTCAGATTCAGATATTAGCAGAAAAATAAAAGACCAGGCAGGATTCTGGCTGGCAGCTATTGATGATACCCGCATGGATTGTCATTCAATAGCTTATTATGATATTCACACACTCCCTCTGATTTCGTGTGGTCATCAAAAGATAGTTCCTTTTGCCGCGTTAATAAAAGCTGATGAATGCATCATTTCAAAAATTGCTTCGTATTCTGGTTTTGCTGTAACAGCCTTTTTGAGAATTAAAGAGTGGGATATTGCAACTAATATACTTAACCGTGAGGGAATTTTTGCCTTTAATGGCTGTGAGCGCAGATTCAGAGTAGTAAGTAAAGATAACTGGCAACATACAGTATCGGAAGAACGCGCTATCCGTTGTGCCAAAAGATTAATTCAATGTAAAGGATAACAAAATGAGACTTTTTATCGCAGAAAAACCCGCAGTAGCAAATGATATTGTTAAGGCACTTGGTGGCAATTTTACCCGCCATGATGGCTGGTTTGAAAGTGATAACGCCATTGTGACTAACTGTTTTGGTCATATTATCGAATCACAACCGCCGGAAAACTATAATCCTGAATACAAAGCCTGGAAGGTTGAAACGCTTCCTTTACGTCTTTATCCCGTGAAGTATCAGCCTGTTGAAAGTGCAGCAAAACAGGTTAAAACGATTCTCGAACTTATCAGACGTGGAGACGTGACTGAAATTGTTCACGCTGGCGATCCTGATGATGAGGGACAGCTACTGGTTGATGAAGTCCTGGAATATGCAGGCAACACAAAACCCGTAAAGCGCGTTCTGATTAACGACAACACGCTTCCGGCAGTGAAAAAGGCACTGGCAAATCTTAAAGACAATCGTGATTTCAAAGGACTTTACCTTAAGGCGTTGGCGCGGTCAGTTGCCGATGCCGTCTATGGCTTCTCTATGACACGTGCGTACACCATTCCGGCAAAAGCCAGAGGATATCAGGGCGTTCTGTCTGTCGGGCGCGTCCAGACTCCCGTTCTTGGCCTGATTGTGAATCGTACCCGTGCTAACCAGAACCATAAATCCAGTTTTTACTACACCATGACCGGAGTCTTTCAGCGTGGTGCTGATGTTATCAGGGCGAACTGGAAGCCAGGGGAATTTGCTCCGCTGACAGACCGTAAATTACTTGATAAAGCGTGGGCAGACGGAACGGCTGCATCCCTTGCAGGAAAACCGGCTACAGTTGAAGCAGCAGCAACTGATGATAAAAAAACGGCTGCGCCGTTGCCGTTTAATCTGGTCAGACTCCAGCAATACATGAACAAGAAGTTTAAAATGACGGCACAAAAAACGCTGGATATTACGCAACAACTACGCGAAAAATATAAAGCAATTACGTATAACCGCTCTGACTGCTCATATCTTTCAGATGAACAATTCAGCGAAGCGCCGCAGGTTATCGATGCCCTGAAATCAGTCTTTCCTCAGTCGCTGGATATTGATTCTGCACGTAAAAGCAAAGCGTTTAACAGTGCAAAGGTGACTGCGCATACTGCGATAATCCCGACCGCCAGTGTGCCTGATGTTAACGCACTCAGCACCGACGAGCGCAATGTTTACCTGGCGATCGCACAACACTATCTTGTTCAGTTCATGCCTGAAAAAGCATACCAGGAAGTATCGGTTGCCATTCAGTGTGGTGATGAGTCGTTCTATGCCCGTGCCAGAAAAACAACTGACAGCGGATTTGAGGCGTTTCTTGGCGCGGAAACCACAGACGAAGGTGAATCAGAAGATAATGATGATTCCGCTTTTGAACTGCTCTGTAAAATTCGCACAGGAGAAACACTGACGACAAAAGAAGTTATTGTTAATGAGAAGAAAACAACACCGCCGCCGTTATTCACCGAAGCCTCCTTGCTTGCTGCGCTTGTTCGTGTCGCGGATTTTGTCACTGATCCAACAATTAAAAAATTGTTGAAGGATAAGGATAAAGACAAAAAAGATGAACATGGTGGCATTGGTACGCCAGCTACCCGCGCAGCCATTCTGGAAACGCTGAAGAAAAGAAACTATATCACGCTGGAAAAAGGGAAACTTATTCCTACTGATACCGGATATGCGCTTATTGATGCCCTGCCTGGTATAGCGGTTAATCCTGATATGACAGCATTATGGTCTGAAAAGCAGGCTGCCATAGAAAATGGCGACCTGACGGTTGAACAGTTTATTAATGATCTGTACGGTGAACTGACAGGCATGATTTCTGATGTTGACCTGGGCGAGATGAAGATTGAACCCGCTGCGCCAGCAGGGCAGTTTCAACGCCTGGACTCTCCCTGCCCTTCCTGTGGTAAACATATTGTTATCAGGCCGAAAGGTTATTTCTGTACCGGATGTGAATTTAAAATCTGGAGTGAGTTTTCTGGTAAGAAAATCACCCAGGCACAGGCCGAAAAACTGGTTAAATCAGGGAAAACCGATTTGATTAAGGGATTTAAAAAGAAAAGTGGTGGAACGTATGATACAGTTCTTGTCCTTGAGGATAAGAAAACAGGGAAGCTGGGTTTTCCGGCAAGGGCTAAGAAGTGAAAACAAAGCAGGAATGGCTTTTTCAGTTAAGAAAATGTACATCAAGAGATACTCTTGAAAAAGTTATTGAGATTAACCGTTACAAACTGCCTTTATCAGAATCAGAGGCATTTTATTCTGCCGCAGATCATCGCCGAGCAGAACTGGTGATGAATAAACTTTATGATAAGGTGCCTTCCGGCGTCTGGAAGTACGTACACTAAATAAGAGGATTAATTATATGAGCGAACTGACTAAAGAAGATGAATACGGCATTATCAGCCGTACTATGATGAATATTCGTTCATTGCGTGTTTTTGCCCGTGAGATTGATTTTGAGCAGTTGCTCGAAATGCAGGAAAAGCTCAACGTTGTTATTGAAGAACGTCGTGAAGATGCTGAACGTGAAGCGGCTGAACGCCAGGAACTTGAAGCCAAACGTCAGCAGGCCATTGAATACATCATATCTTTAGGTCTTGATCCCGAATCACTCCTTGCTCCTGTAACAGCAGATACAGTAAAAACCAGGCGGAAAGCCAAAGGCGGAGTAAGAAAGGCTAAATACCGCTTTAAGGATGAAAATGGCGAGATCAGAGAATGGTCTGGTAATGGCAAGCGTCCGCTTGCTTTACAGAAGCTGCTTGATGAGGGGCATTTCATGGAAGATTTCCTCATTGAGAAAACTAAGCCGGAACAGGCAGAATAACCCGCCAAGTATACATCACACAGGGCACTGTTGCAAATAGTCGGTGGTGATAAACTTATCATCCCCTTTTGCTGATGGAGCTGCACATGAACCCATTCAAAGGCCGGCATTTTCAGCGTGACATCATTCTGTGGGCCGTACGCTGGTACTGCAAATACGGCATCAGTTACCGTGAGCTGCAGGAGATGCTGGCTGAACGCGGAGTGAATGTCGATCACTCCACGATTTACCGCTGGGTTCAGCGTTATGCGCCTGAAATGGAAAAACGGCTGCGCTGGTACTGGCGTAACCCTTCCGATCTTTGCCCGTGGCACATGGATGAAACCTACGTGAAGGTCAATGGCCGCTGGGCGTATCTGTACCGGGCCGTCGACAGCCGGGGCCGCACTGTCGATTTTTATCTCTCCTCCCGTCGTAACAGCAAAGCTGCATACCGGTTTCTGGGTAAAATCCTCAACAACGTGAAGAAGTGGCAGATCCCGCGATTCATCAACACGGATAAAGCGCCCGCCTATGGTCGCGCGCTTGCTCTGCTCAAACGCGAAGGCCGGTGCCCGTCTGACGTTGAACACCGACAGATTAAGTACCGGAACAACGTGATTGAATGCGATCATGGCAAACTGAAACGGATAATCGGCGCCACGCTGGGATTTAAATCCATGAAGACGGCTTACGCCACCATCAAAGGTATTGAGGTGATGCGTGCACTACGCAAAGGCCAGGCCTCAGCATTTTATTATGGTGATCCCCTGGGCGAAATGCGCCTGGTAAGCAGAGTTTTTGAAATGTAAGGCCTTTGAATAAGACAAAAGGCTGCCTCATCGCTAACTTTGCAACAGTGCCTCACACAGACATACACATAGGTATGTCTGTGTGACATACCTATGTACAGTGCCAGATGGCGTTGCTACGTGAAAAATAACCTACCCTACCCCTGCTTTTTTCGCAGATTTTACGTAGCACACCGTTGCTATAGCATTCATCTAAAAAGCTGAATGTCCTTTTCTGTCGCTGTTGCATTTTAATTCACTGAAAAATATTGAGTAATGAAAATGCCGGTAACGCGTCAAGCTGTTGGCCAACGCGACAGGCAGTATTGGAAGCAACAAAAAAAATGAAAGAAAAATCCCTCAAATGAAGGAGAAAAAACGGAACTACAGCCGAACGACAGGCACAAAAAAACCCGACTGGTAATCGGGCTTTTTTGCGTTTTCCAGTCTTGAGTTGGTGGCTCTGACCGGAGAAGGTTACTCTACACCTAACGTTTACATTTTATTCACTATGGTGCTGTAAAGCAACTAAATGTGGTTAAGGAACCACATTTAGTGGTGTAACGGGTGTTTTGTGTAGCGTATAATCAGTCAGTTAGTCATGTAGTTGGCTTGCAATCCTGCTGTTCCCGTATCTGCGGGTATGAACGATTTTAAAGTCCTGGCTGGATAAACAGGTGGTGCTGTATTCGGTGCTCTGGCAGGAGGAGGTCACTCTACACCTAACAATGCGAGAGAGCCGTTGTGACAGGCAGTGTATGAGCAAGCAACGGTGATTTCCTCCAGTTTTACTGGAGAAACGGATGATTAATATGTTAATCATCGTTCTCAGAGCTGTGGTCGCCGTTGCAAACGCGCTGATTGCAGTTCTGGAACTGATCCGCCAATTCATCGATTGATGACAACGGAAACGTAACTAAGGGCAGGAAGTGAACCGCTTCCTGCCCTTTAACAAAAAAGGAGGATTTATGGATTTTATGAGCATTTTGGGGCGCTGTTTACTTCTTCCTTTCCCTGTTGCGATGTTTGTCGGTTGCCTGTTTCCTGGCATCGATGATCGCTTATCCGGAATGCTTATGAGTGTTGCTGTGGGATGTTTATCGTGGTATGTCACCAGACCGAAGAACCGACAGACAAAGGCCGCGTAAGTGGCCTTTAATTGGGATACCCTTTAGTTACAACATTCTAA
This sequence comes from Salmonella sp. SSDFZ69, assembly GCF_004010755.1. NCBI lineage: Bacteria > Pseudomonadati > Pseudomonadota > Gammaproteobacteria > Enterobacterales > Enterobacteriaceae > Salmonella > Salmonella sp. SSDFZ69. The sequence goes on from NZ_CP034833.1 coordinate 25,857, forward strand.
TAGCTCATTCCATCCTCCGCTCATCCAGCAAACATAACCTCCCTGCCCCTCCCCACTACAGAAAGTGGCGCGCCCCGCCCGTACGGGCGGAATCTAATCGCTTAATTTTGAATGTTGTAACTAAACATACTCATTGCTGTATTGCCACAAGGTTTCGCAGCAAGGGAGGATACCGAAAGTAACGCTGTCACTTTTGCTTTCAAGTGACCAACCAACGGGTACATCACACTGACATACAATAATGTATTTCTTCATGATGTACATCATTGTAATTCATTGTGACATACACTATAGTATGTCCATGTGACATACGCATGCGTACATCACATAGAAATACACATGAGTAAATCACTGTGACATACAAGGGGTACTATGATTATCGTAATCGGTGGTGATAAAGGCGGTACAGGTAAATCACATCTGGCAACCAACTTAACTGTTTGCCTCTCACAACAGGGAAAGAGAACGGGGCTTGTTGAAACAGACCTGAATGGCTCGACCAAAAAATGGAATAAACGCAGAGAACAGGCCGGATTACCGCCCGTCGCATTAAATGAAGCCTATGGCGACATCAGTGCCAAAATAACAAAAATGGCAGATGTAGCAGAAATCCTCATTATAGATACTGCCGGATATGACAGCACGGAGTTCAGAACTGCACTAAAAGTTGCAGACATTGTGATTGTCCCGATCGACCCGCTTGCCCAGGTGGAAGCAGACAGTCTTCAGACTGTGACAAAAATTGTCAGGGATGCGCAAAAAATAAATCCCAGGCTGGCTGCACATGTGCTCCTGTATAAATGCCAGCCAAATACGTTCAGTGAACAACAAGAATTAAGAGACTCTCTCAACAGCCATGATTACTGGCTTAAACCAATGAAAAGCACGGTTTCTTTTCTCCGGGCCTTTGTAAGAGCAATGAATCAGGGAATGGGGGTTCACGAGTTAAAAAGTAATGTTAGCGGTGCCAGCCAGGCAAAAGCACAAATCGAACTCTTGCTGAAAGAACTGGAACTGTAAATCATAGTGACATACACTAATGTACATCATCATGATATACATTAGTGTGAAACAATCAGATTAGAAGGTACATCATGGCAAAGCTGGAACTACCAGAACTAGAACAAAACCAGGAAGTGAACGCCACAAAATTTGTTCAGGACGCAGGAAAACGCCCCACAGAGAACAAAACAAAACTGGCTTCATTCCGCATACCGAATGAATTGCTTGAATTCATTGATAACGAATCAAAAAGACTGCATCGTCCCAAGACAAAAATAATCAAAGCAGCATTACTGGCTTATCAGGATCTGGACGAAAACGAACTCATTAATTTGTGGTTCAGAGCTGACAGAAATGATTAATCATAGCAAGTGGCCCAATAAACTCTTTATCATTTTCTTTTAGATACTTATCTGAATGTACTAACTTCATCACTTTTAAATGTAGTTGTGATTCATTTTTAGTTACTCTTGCAATAAAATACCCTTGTACAGTTGTTGCACGGGTATTTAGGAGCACTAGATGAGCCTTATCGATTTAAGTTTATCAGGATTATCAGAACCAGGAACAAAACTTATTGAAAAAATAAGTGATGCTATTGGTGTGCTTTATGAACCTACAAGAATCAGGAAAAAAGCGAAGGCTGAAGCTGAAGCTAAACGCACAGAGCTAATTTCTAGGTTAGAGCTTGAGGGAATAGAAAAACGGGCAGTTGAGCGTTTTCTCAAACGTGAAACGAAACGACAGGAAAACATTGAAAATATAACAATGCAAGCAGCACAAAGTCTATCTGAGAGTGATAATGTTTCTGATATTGACGAAGATTGGATAGAGGCTTTCTTCAGGGAGTGTGAGGATATTAGTGACGAACAAATGCAAATGCTTTGGGGAAGAATTTTATCCGAAGAAGCAAAGTCAAAAGGTTCGTTTAGTCGTAGAACCTTAAAACTATTATCCACTATAAGCAAAGAAGAAGCGAACCTTATTACTTATTTTGGAAAGTTTGTTTGGCAGGCAAACAAACTCACTCCAATTTTATTTACCGATGAGAATGGAGATACTGAAGGTATAACTTTCGATAAACTTTCGGTTTTAGACTCCTTAGGCGTTATTCAACAAGGCATTGGTTATAGTTTAAGATACAAATTATAAATACTCTCAAGTGTATATTCAGTATGGGATTGCGCAATGATTGCCTAATAAAATTTCTGAAATATTTCTGTATCGCATAATTTTTATATCAGATAAATTGTACTGGATTTCTTAAAAAATTGCAGTATGATTGCCGCAATTATCCCACCGTTTATTTTTGAGTAGTTTCTCATGATGCAGCATACTTCTGTGTGGTACCGACGCTCGGTCAGTCCGTTTGTTCTTGTGGCGAGTGTTGCCGTTTTCTTGACCGCGACCGCCAATCTTACCTTTTTTGATAAAATCAGCCAAACCTATCCCATCGCGGACAATCTCGGCTTTGTGCTGACGATCGCTGTCGTGCTCTTTGGCGCGATGCTACTGATCACCACGCTGTTATCATCGTATCGCTATGTGCTAAAGCCTGTGTTGATTTTGCTATTAATCATGGGCGCGGTGACCAGTTATTTTACTGACACTTATGGCACGGTCTATGATACGACCATGCTCCAAAATGCCCTACAGACCGACCAAGCCGAGACCAAGGATCTATTAAACGCAGCGTTTATCATGCGTATCATTGGTTTGGGTGTGCTACCAAGTTTGCTTGTGGCTTTTGTTAAGGTGGATTATCCGACTTGGGGCAAGGGTTTGATGCGCCGATTGGGCTTGATCGTGGCAAGTCTTGCGCTGATTTTACTGCCTGTGGTGGCGTTCAGCAGTCATTATGCCAGTTTCTTTCGCGTGCATAAGCCGCTGCGTAGCTATGTCAATCCGATCATGCCAATCTACTCGGTGGGTAAGCTTGCCAGTATTGAGTATAAAAAAGCCAGTGCGCCAAAAGATACCATTTATCACGCCAAAGACGCGGTACAAGCAACCAAGCCTGATATGCGTAAGCCACGCCTAGTGGTGTTCGTCGTCGGTGAGACGGCACGCGCCGATCATGTCAGCTTCAATGGCTATGAGCGCGATACTTTCCCACAGCTTGCCAAGATCGATGGCGTGACCAATTTTAGCAATGTCACATCGTGCGGCACATCGACGGCGTATTCTGTGCCGTGTATGTTCAGCTATCTGGGCGCGGATGAGTATGATGTCGATACGCCAATACCAAGAAATGTGCTGGATACGCTGGATCGCTTGGGCGTAAGTATCTTGTGGCGTGATAATAATTCGGACTCAAAAGGCGTGATGGATAAGCTGCCAAAAGCGCAATTTGCCGATTATAAATCCGCGACCAACAACGCCATCTGCAACACCAATCCTTATAACGAATGCCGCGATGTCGGTATGCTCGTTGGCTTAGATGACTTTGTCGCTGCCAATAACGGCAAAGATATGCTGATCATGCTGCACCAAATGGGCAATCACGGGCCTGCGTATTTTAAGCGATATGATGAAAAGTTTGCCAAATTCACGCCAGTGTGTGAAGGTAATGAGCTTGCCAAGTGCGAACATCAGTCCTTGATCAATGCTTATGACAATGCCTTGCTTGCCACCGATGATTTCATCGCTCAAAGTATCCAGTGGCTGCAGACGCACAGCAATGCCTATGATGTCTCAATGCTGTATGTCAGCGATCATGGCGAAAGTCTGGGTGAGAACGGTGTCTATCTACATGGTATGCCAAATGCCTTTGCACCAAAAGAACAGCGCAGTGTGCCTGCATTTTTCTGGACGGATAAGCAAACTGGCATCACGCCAATGGCAACCGATACCGTCCTGACCCATGACGCGATCACGCCGACATTATTAAAGCTGTTTGATGTCACGCGGACAAAGTCAAAGACCGCACCGCATTCATCCGCTGATTTCTCCCTGTATTTTTTCCAAACCCACCGCACACTCCATTCGTATTATGGGCGGTGGGGTGGGGTTTGTTATGCCGTATTTATCAAATAAACGCCTACTTGCTGAGATGAGTATCGCTCTTGTCATGGCGATCGTTGCCACGCTGACCCTTGAGCACAGTCAGATTGATCTGATGGTCGCTGATTGGTTTTATCTGGGTATGGGGCATTGGATGGTTGCCAAGCAAGCTTTTTTGCCAGATTTGCTACTGTATTCTGGACTAAAAAAGCTGCTGATGGCGATGCTGATCTACTTGCTGGTTGCGACCATTTGCCGTGCTTATCATGAGAAAAAGGGCAATGCTATCACTGCCAAGTGGCTTGTCCCAGTGACAAAATTTCGCGTGCGTGAGCTTGCGTATCTGGTGCTGACTTTGATCCTAGTGCCGACAGTTGTCGCGTCATTGAAGGCATATACTCATGTGGTCTGCCCTGTGCATTTGACGATTTTTGATGGTACGCTGCCGTATTTGCCGATGCTTGATAGTATGCGTAACACCATTCCTGATAAGTGCTTTCCTGCGGCGCATGCCAGTAGCGGATTTGCGCTGTTTGCCTTTGCGTTTGCGCCAAGTTTGCGCCGCCGTCGTGGTGCGATCATCATCGTGGTGATGGCATTGGGCTGGGCGATGGGCTGCTATAAGATGATTATTGGCGATCATTTTTTGAGCCATACGGTGGTGTCGATGATGCTTGCGTGGGCGATGTCGGCAGGGCTTGCGTGGGTGTTTTTTAAGAAGGGTGAACAAGTTTAATCGGCTTTAAAAGTAAAAACGGTCGTATCGGTTATTACGGAACGGTTTTTTCAGTTGAGTTTCAAAGCGATGATTCATCAACCTGGAAACTACCAATAGGAACGGCTTTACTTACGCCTATCGGTCAAGAATTGATGAAAATATGCGGTTCCACTCCAGATATTGCGTATTTAAATAAATTCCTCAACAAAATAAATGTTGAAGGAAGCCAGGTAAAACTATCAATTATTAATATGTAAAGAGGTCGAGTTACCTGTCTGAGTTCCACTAACCATAATTAAAAGCGACCGCAAAAACTGCCCAGTGAAAACTGTGTTGCCAGTAATCACAAATGCAGCAAGTACTAATAAAGAGCCTGTTAAGCCCGCAAATATGTGGGCTTATTTTTAATTACTCTTCATCATCCCGCAGGAACTGACAAAAATCTTCGCTCCCCATCATATCGACAGTGTTTTTAAATTCGAAAAAAGAAATTCCTGTCATAGCACACACGCGCTGGATAATCAGTTTTTTCTTTTGCTGTCTGACGGTTGCGGTTTCACCAAACTGGATAACAGCCAGGACTGTTTCATCATATGATTTCAGGACAAAATCACAGGTTATATTCTGCACTTCACGGATTAAATCTTTTACAGCTTCCTCGCTACCATGAGGACGAACAAATTCAATGAGCCGTATTTTGGGAAAAACGGAATAATCAGGTATAATATTACGTGAAAGAATGCCTAAAAACTCTGATTCATTATTTGAGAGTAAGGGTACTTTAGTAAAACAATCAACCTCCCCAATGGCTGTAAAAGCATTGGTTGTCAAAGCTGGATTGTTCTTAATAAAATCAGAGAATACATTTTCAGCTGATGGCAAAACAACAGCAGAATTATGTTGTTCATCTCGTTTTTTATTACGGTTAAATATCATTTCATATTCCTTTTAAAAGAGCCTGCGGCAGGCACAGGCAAAAACATCGTTTTTGGACAATCTGATTCAAATGTTAACATTTGACATCGGATTGTCTATCCTGCATTGTTCTTTACTGTCTGTAAGATCGGCGCTCATTCTTCCGGCGTTCTCCCGATACCAAAAAGACGGAACGCAAAACGGCTTTCGATCCACCATTCAAAAATCTGCTCTGCGCAACCACAAACAGTTAAGGCGATCCATGCAGCAAGAACAACGTAACTACTGACATCTGCACCCATGTACCAGGCGATAGTTAAACCCATCACTGCGATACCGCCTAAAAACTGCAACAAGAAACGAAATCCCGCAAGAATCCCCAATGGAATAACAACAACCAGATAAAGGGAAGCAGCCAGAAGGTATCTGACAGGTGTCAGCAGATAAAAGAACCTGGATATTTTCTTTTTGTCAGAATAAACGGCATCATTTGCAACATCGGTTGAATGATCATTCATGCTGTCCCTGATTCTTTGAAAATCTACGATATTATCCTTCATATTGTTATGACCTCAATTTTCAGGTGGGTACATTTTATCAAACATATTAGTAAACTCTGAGTCTTCCCTGGTATCGCCCTCATAACCAATTGTATAAGAGAACTTTAATTTATAAACTTTTCTCCCAATTTTTTCTGAAACTACGAAACTTAAGTTCTTTACTTCCGTATGTTTCATGATTTCTTTTACTGATTTATTAAGAACATCTCTTTTAAAAGCAGGATAATCTGGATACTTATAATCCTTCACCCCCCCCGCCCCTATTGTATAAAGATTCAATTCATCTTTAAGTTCATCTATTGTCATTTCAAAACTATTCGCGCGAGAATTATTACTATATATTTTACGAATGAGTTGATATAGTGATGCAGCATTAACACTTGTCAGTCGAACAACAGATAATAAAACTTGCGTTGTATAACGTTTTTCTTCACCAATAAGTTTACATAAAAATCTTTTCGCTTCTTTCGTAAACTTGATCCCCACTCTACCTTCATTCCTGTAATAAGTAGAAAAAACAGTCAGACTCAAATTCATTGAATCAGGTACATTACTTTTAGTGAACTTAAATCCCAAATCACTACTCAGTTCTAATATTTCATCATGTTTCAGCTTAAGAAGCGTCGTATCTAATATATTAGAGCCATCCCTCAAAGCAAGATAAGCCGCATCAGGCTTAACCTGAACCCATTTAATGTAATCGGCAACTGTCACATAAAATATGTGATCATCATCGAATTCATTTTTAGAGTTTATCTGGCACATGGCTAAAAATAAGACTTTTTTAGCAGCCATAGGCAATGTTGACAGCGTTGAATTCAATTCATTTCGATGTCTCACTTTTGTTAAGCGAGAAAGGGAAGTCTTATTTGTCGTCATTCTCATTGTTCCAACACTCTTGATAATCAGACTTTAACACCAGAAACATGATATTACAACACAATCAATATCATGTTTAACCGAGTATCTTCTCATGTTTCATATCTGTGATTTATCTCACAAAGGTAATCCATGCTCAAAATCCACACTGGATTCAAGGCAGATTAACAACAGATTCAAAATAGATTCACCAGAAAGAACAACGAATTAGTATTCTTATGACACATTTTGTGGATATCACCGAGGAAGCTCTCATGTTTAACCGAGGAAGCTCTCATGTTTAACCGAGGAAGCTCTCATGTTTAACCGAGGAAGCTCTCATGTTTAACCGAGGAAGTTATCATGTTTAACCGAGGAAGCTCTCATGTTT